>NZ_JAIUIM010000026.1:0-92985 GCF_020165615.1 Mesorhizobium sp. BH1-1-5 | reverse complement strand
GCGGCGGACAGCAACTCAGGGGGAAAACTGTAACCCATGTATCCGGTTCAAACTGTTACCCATCTATCGGCTGGACACAGGGCAGAGGGGTGCTGTCCCGCTGCCTATCCGCGCAAATAGCGGCAGCTTCCGGAAGCTGCCTCGCTTGAAAAGGACAAGCTGGGGAGGTTGCGTTCCCTCACACCCCCCTCTGGCCTGCCGGCCATCTCCCCCGCAAGGGGAGATCAGCAGTTCCGTCGCAGGCGCCCACCTCCGCAGGAATCGGGTGGCCCCGTGACCTGGCGCGCTCCATTTTTGGGTAAGCAAGCGATGGAGCCAACCCATGACCATCCATTCACTCAACACCAAGCGTGCCAGCCGCTCCGCCGAAGCCCGCGTCGCGGCACGAGACTGGCGCAACCTCGTCTCGGACCTCAACGCCCACGGCTGTGCCGTCATGCCCGACCTGCTGTCGGCGGAAGAATGCACCGACATCGCCGGCCTCTATCCGCATGAGGAGCATTTCCGCAGTCATGTCGTGATGGCCCGCCACGGCTTCGGCAAGGGTGAATATCGCTACTTCAAATATCCGCTGCCGGATCTGATTGAGGGCCTGCGCACCGCGCTCTATCCGCTCCTCGCCACGGTCGCCAATGACTGGAACGAAAAAATGGGTGTGGCGCTTCGCTATCCGGCCGACCACGCCGCCTTCCTGAAGCGCTGCCACGACGAAGGCCAGGTGAGGCCGACGCCGCTTCTGTTGCAATACGCTCCCGGCGACTTCAACTGCCTGCACCAGGACCTCTACGGCGCGCTCGCCTTTCCGCTGCAGGTGGCGATATTGCTCTCGGAACCCGGCGAGGATTTCACCGGCGGCGAGTTCGTGCTCACCGAGCAGCGCCCGCGCATGCAAAGCCGCGCCGAGGTGGTTCCGCTCAAGCGCGGCGACGCGGTGATCTTCGCCGTGCACAACCGGCCGGTGCAGGGGACGAAGGGGTATTACCGGGTGAACCTCAGACACGGGGTTAGCCGATTGAGATCAGGACGGCGGCATACGGTGGGGATTATTTTCCATGACGCGAGGTAGGGCGCGGCGCCGAAGCTGCTGATCTCCCCCCTTGCGGGGGAGATTGGCCGTCACAACCGCCTTCGCCAATCTCATCTGCGGCGCTTCTGCCTCTTCCCCTGCCGCCCTCATTCGCGTACACGCCCGGGCAAATCCCGCCACGTCAGCGCAGTTTCCCGGACCGCCCCATGATCCGTCTCGAAAATATCGGCAAGCAGAACGGCCGACAGATCGTCTTCATCGAAGCCTCTGCCGCCTTGCAGAAGGGCGAGAAGGTCGGCTTGGTCGGCCCGAACGGCGCCGGCAAGACCACGCTGTTCCGCATGATCATCGGTGAGGAGCAGCCTGACGAAGGGCAGGTCTCGGTCGATCGCGGCGTCACCATCGGCTATTTCAGCCAGGATGTCGGCGACATGGGCGGCTTGAGCGCCGTGGCCGAGGTCATGGAAGGCGCCGGGCCGGTGAGCGCGGTCGCCGCCGAGATGCGCGAGCTCGAGCACGCCATGGGCGATCCTGACCGCGTCGACGAGATGGATCAGATCATCGAGCGCTATGGCGAATTGCAGCACCGCTTCGAGGAGCTCGACGGTTATGCGCTCGACGGCCGCGCTCGCGAGGTGCTGGACGGTCTCGGCTTCTCCCAGGAGATGATGGACGGCGACGTCTCAAAGCTCTCCGGTGGCTGGAAGATGCGCGTGGCGCTCGCCCGTATCCTGCTGATGCGGCCCGACGTCATGCTGCTCGACGAGCCGTCGAACCATCTCGACCTCGAAAGCCTGATCTGGCTGGAGAAATTCCTCAAGGACTATGATGGCGCGCTGCTGATGACCTCGCACGACCGCGAGTTCATGAACCGTATCGTCAACAAGATCATCGAGATCGATGCCGGCGCGCTCACCTCCTATTCCGGCACCTACGAATTCTACCAGGAGCAGCGCGCGCTGGCCGACAAGCAACTGCAGGCGCAGTTCGAGCGCCAGCAGGCGATGCTGGCCAAGGAGATCGCCTTCATCGAGCGTTTCAAGGCGCGCGCCTCGCATGCCGCGCAGGTGCAGAGCCGGGTGAAGAAGCTCGACAAGATCGACCGCGTCGAGCCGCCGAAGCGCCGCCAGACGGTCGCCTTCGAGTTCCAGCCGGCGCCGCGCTGCGGCGAGGACGTGGCGACGTTGAAGGGCATCCACAAATCCTATGGCAGCCGCTCGATCTGTTCCGGCCTCGATTTCCAGATCCGTCGCCGCGAACGCTGGTGCGTGATGGGCATCAACGGCGCCGGCAAGTCGACGCTTTTGAAGCTGGTCGCCGGCGCCTCGGAGCCGGACGAGGGCTCGGTGGCGCGCGGCCCGAGCGTCAAGATGGGCTATTTCGCCCAGCACGCGATGGAACTGCTCGATGGCGAGCGCACCGTGTTCCAGACGCTGGAGGACAATTTCCCGCAGGCCGGCCAGGCGCCGCTGCGGGCGCTTGCCGGCTGTTTCGGCTTCTCCGGCGACGAGATCGAGAAGAAGTGCCGCGTGCTCTCCGGCGGCGAGAAGGCGCGGCTGGTGATGGCGCTGATGCTGTTCGATCCGCCCAACCTTCTGGTGCTCGACGAGCCAACCAACCACCTCGACATCACGACCAAGCAGATGCTGATCGAGGCGCTGTCGCAGTATGAAGGCACCATGCTCTTCGTCTCGCACGACCGTCATTTCCTGGCGGCACTGTCCAACCGCGTGCTGGAACTGACCCCCGAAGGCATCCACACCTATGGTGGCGGCTACACCGAATATGTCGCCCGCACCGGCCAGGAAGCGCCGGGGCTGAGGAGCTAGGAACGCGGCCTAAAGCGCATCGTAGACGGCGTCGATCAGGGCTTTGCGGCGTGGGTCGACATCGTCGAAACCCACCATGCGGTTGGTGACGTAGCCGAACCCAACGCCGGCGCCGGGATCGGCGAAGCCGATGGCGCCGCCCCAGCCGGTATGGCCGAAGGTTTGCGGCGACGCGCGGCCTGCATAGACAGGATCCTCGATCTGATAGCCGGCGGCGAAGGCGGCCGGCAGCGCGAAACTGTCGTCCATGCCGCGAAAGCGCGGCCTTGCGGCTTCTTCGATTGCCGCGCGGCCGATCAAGGCTTTGCCGTCAAGGGTCCCCCCTGCCGCCATCATGCCATAGATACGCGCCAGCGCATGGGCGGTGGACTGGCCGTTGCCGCCCGGCACCTCGGCGGCGCGCCAGGCGCGGTCGTTGGGCGCCAGGGCGCGTGGCGTCGGGTTGTCGCATGCCTGCGGAAAGGCAGAGGTGCGCACGAACTCGACCCAATCCGAAGCTTGCGGGCCTTCGATCATCTCTGCGGCGCGGGAATCCTCGGGCTCCGGCAGGCCGACATGGAAATCGGCCCCGAGCGGCCCTGCGATCTCTTCCGCGATGAAGCTTCCGACGCTGCGCCCGTCGACGCGCCGCAGCACCTCGCCGGCAAGATGGCCGTAGCTGAGGGCATGGTAGACGCAGCGGCTGCCGGGCTCCCATAGCGGCGACATGGCGGCAAGCGCGTTGGCATAGGGCGTCCAGGCGAGCAGCCCCGCCTCGTCCATCGGCACGGCGAGACCGTTCAGCCCGGACCGGTGCGACATCACCTGGTCGAGCGTGACGCGCTCCTTGCCGCCGGCCGCGAATTCCGGCCAATAGCGTGCGACCGGCGCGGCATAATCCAGCTTGCCGCGCTCCACCAGCATGGCGATTGCCAGCGCCACGACGCCTTTGGTCGAAGACCAGACATTGACCAGCGTGTCACGCCGCCACGGCCGGGTGAGTGCGGCATCCGCATGACCGCCCCAGAGGTCGACGACAGTCCTGCCATGGACCACGATCGAGACGCTGCCGCCATGTTCGAGGCCTTGCGCGAAACACCAGGCGAACGCATCGCGGAGTCCGGCAAAACGCGGATCGCAGAAGCCTTCTATGCTCATAGGCGAAGTCCCACTTACGCACGCCTTAGCTAAAGAGCTTGGTCACAAAGCCGCCGAACCAGGCAAGCTGCGTCGCGTGGTGGGATTCCATCAGCCGGTCCTGCTCGTCCCGGTCCTGCGCGCCGAGCGTTCCGTACGGCGCGCCTTGCCGTTCCTGCCAGCGCCGGAAGCCGGCTGGACCCTGCTCGGCATGGAACTGCAGCGCATAGGTCTTGTCGCCGATCCGGAACGCCTGATTGGGAAAGGTTTCGCTCGAGGCGAGGTGCACTGCGCCTGCTGGCAGGGCGAAGGTATGAAAATGGTTCTGCGGCAGGAAGAGCGGCCGGTCGAGGAAGTCGCCGGCCTCGGCCGTCGGCGTGATCTCGAAATAGCCGAACTCCCTGATGCCGCTTTCCACCGGCCCGACATCGGCGCCGAGATGCCAGGCGATCTGCTGCGCGCCCTGGCAGATGCCGAGCAGTGGCAGGTCGTTGTCCAGGCAATGCTCGATCAGCGCGGCTTCGTGATCGAGGAACGGATGCTTGTCGGTGTCGAAGACGTTGAACGGGCCGCCATAGATCACCGCGCCGTCGACAGCGTCGAGATCGATCGCCTCACCCTTGAACGGCATTGCTGTCACGACTGAATGGCCGTTGGCCTCCAGGGTGGTCTGGACATGATCGTCGCCCGGTTCTTCCGAGTGCCTGACCAGAACGATGCGCTTCATCGGAACTCCTGCCGCTTAATCCAGCGAGACTACGGTAACGCTTGGCCGGCCATTGGCAATGTGCCAGCTTCTGGTCGTGTTTGGCGCCGCCGCCCTCTATTCGTCATTCTCGGGTTGACCCGAGAATCCATGCCGTGACCTTCGTCAACAGGCGCTGCGGAGAAGAATTATGCATCCGAATCAACGCCTTAATGTCACAGTATGGATCCCGGGTCTGCGCGCGTCGCTGTGCTCCTTGCTTCGCCCTAGGATGACGAGGCATGGGCGGCGCATCTCGGTATGGACGCCCACTCACCCCTTCGCCAACCCGCGATCGATCAGCCGCGCCAGGCGCGCCGAAAAGGCCTTGGCGTCGGCCGGCTTATCGCCGTCAAGCACGCGCGCTTCGTCGTAGAGCAGATGCGCGGCGTCTTCCTTGAACGCCTTTTCGTCGTCGCCGAGCTTTGCCAGCGCCGCGACGCGCTCATGACGCGGGTTGATCTCGAGGATCGGCTTGGCGGCCTTGTCGAGCCGGCCGGCGGCGTTGAGCAGGCGCTCGAACTGGCGGTCCGGGCCATGCTCCGGCGCGACGAGGCAGACGGCGCTTTCGGTCAGCCGGTCGGAGGCCTTCACGTCAGACACCTCCTCGCCGAGCACCGTCTTCACGAAGGCAAGGAACGTCGCGACGTCGGATGACGTTCCGGCGTCCGGCTTCGCTGCGTCCTCGGGCAGCGCGACATCGGCAAGCTCGGCCGCGCCCTGCGTCACCGACTTGAACGGCTTGCCGTCGAACTCCGGCGCCATCGTCACCCAGAAACTGTCGACCGGATCGGTGAGCAACAGCACCTCGATATCGCGTGCGCGAAAACCTTCGAGCTGCGGCGAGGCTTCGAGCCGCGCACGGTCGTCGCCGGCCATGAAGAAGATCGCCTTCTGGCCTTCCTTCATCGCCGCCACATAGTCGGCGAGGCTGCGCCAGCCTTCGCCCGAAGCGGTCGAGCGGAAGCGGGCAAGCTTCAGCAACTGCTCGCGCCGCTCATAATCCTCATAGAGGCCTTCCTTGAGGACGACGCCGAAATTCTCCCAGATTTTCGCATAGGCTTCGGCATCGTTGTCGGCGAGCTTTGCGAGATCGCCGAGAATGCGGTTGGTCACGCCCTTGCGGATCGAGGCGAGCAGGGGGCTTTCCTGGATCATCTCGCGCGAGACGTTGAGCGGCAGGTCGGCGGAATCGACCAGGCCGCGCACGAAGCGCAGGTAGCGCGGCAGCACATCGGCATCGTCGGTGATGAAGACGCGCCGCACATAGAGCTTCATGCGGCCCTTGCGGTCCTGGTCGAACAGGTCGAACGGCTGCGACCCCGGCACGAAGGCGAGCACGCTGTACTCCTGCCGGCCCTCGGCGCGGAAATGTATTGTCGAGGCCGGTTCGTCATACTGGCCGGCAATGCTGCGGTAGAAGTCGGTATATTCTTCCGGCTTGATTTCGCTCTTCGACCGAACCCAAAGCGCTGTGCCGTCGGCGATGTCGCGCGGCTCGGCGCCGGGCTTTTCGACCAGCGTGATCGGCACCGGCACATGGCCAGACTGCGATTTCGCCAACCCTTCGAGCCGATAGGGCGTTGTGTAGGAAGAGGCGTCTTCCATCAGATGCAGCACGACACGCGTGCCGCGCCTCGGAGCCGCCTCGAGCGGCACCGGCGCGATTTCATAGGTGCCCTTGCCGTCGGACGACCAGCGGAAGGCCTCGTCGCTGCCGGCCTGGCGGCTGATGACGTCGACACGGTCGGCGACCATGAAGGCCGAATAGAAGCCGACGCCGAACTGGCCGATGAGCTGCGTGTCTTCCGCCGCCTTGCCGGCCTCGACGCGCTCCATGAAGGCGCGCGTGCCGGAGCGCGCGATCGTGCCCAGAGCCTCGGCCATCTCGTCGCGGCTCATGCCGATGCCATTGTCCTCGACGACAAGCTCTCTGTTGTCCGGATCGGCGGCGATCGTGATGCGCGGCTTGGCATCGTCACCCAGCAACTCGGGCCGGCTCACCGCCTCGAAACGCAGCTTCTCGCAGGCATCCGCCGCATTGGAGATCAACTCGCGCAGGAAGACATCGCGGTCCGAATAGACCGAATGCACCATCATGTGCAGAAGCCGCGAGACGTCCGCCTCGAATGTCCTGGTTTCCGTCTTCTGATCCGTCATCTCGGCTTTCCCAAATCTCCATTCTGCCCGACGCGCCATGCGCGTTAAGGGATTCATCCTGTGGTTGTTTCAATTGTGTCCGCGGTCTGGATGGGACCGGCTTCGGCAGGACAATATCGGGATGCGAGGGGAAGGCAACAAGAGGGTGCGGAGAGGCAAGTGGGAAGGGCGGCTCCATCGAGTGCTCTACCGTGGGATCGATAGGGGAACACCGCTTTTAATGCTCATTTGTGGCTTTGAAAGTCTTCGCATCGGTCATGTGAATGATGACAAGCAGCTCGCTGTCTTTCTCCTTTGTGGCGCATGCTTTCAGCCCCTGTCGAGAGAGCAGACCAACATATGGTGGGAGCGGAAGAGGGATCTCTTGGCAGCCGATCCGCATAAGATTGGGAGCGACGATAACCTTAATTTTGGTTTCCTTTGCAGAGGCTTCCCGAACGGAAGGTAAAGGGATAGATTAGCAATTCGTTAAGTACGCCCGGGGGCGAGCGTAAAAAGTTGTGTCGTCGAGCTTAAGGGATGTGCCGTGATGAATTTCAAGTCTCTGATCAAGCGGGCCGAGGACGTCGATAAGGAATTTCAGGAACTCCAATCGGATTTGGCGGAAGCATTCGAGGACGTTCTTGCCGATGAGGAAAAGACACCGTCGGAGGACGATGCCGTTGCCGGTCAGGAGCTGGTGGCAAGCGACGAGAATCCGCCGCCCGAAGAGCAGCCCGCCGCAGCTCCATCGCGGCTGACGCCACACACCCAGACGCGGCTTGCCGCCCTGGAGGCGGTGGCTGGGCTTTTCCGCGACGGGCAGGGGCATCTCCAGGAGATCGAGGCCAAGCTGGCGGAGATCGCCACCGCGCATCACATGACGCGCGAGGTCCTCAACGTCTTCCATCGCGACGTCTTGCGCTCCAACGAGCTGGAACTGGCAAACCTCGCTCTCACCACCGAGCACAAGACGCTCTCGGAACAATTGCTCGACGCCGCCCGCAGGCAGCGCGAACGCGACGGCGCGGCCGAAGCGTGGCAACAGCGCGAGGCGAGCCTCGTCCAGGACCGGGAACAGCTGCGCTCAGCGCTTGCGGCCGTGCGCCTGGAACTGGTGGAGATGGGCAATGAGAGCGGCAGGCGCGAGACGGAATTCGGCGAGATCGCGAAGGCTCTGGCCGCCAAGACAGTAGAGCTCGACCGACGCGGCGCCGAGAACAAGCTGCTGCGCGAAAAGCAGGTCGGCCTCTCGGTCGATCTGGAGCAGGCGCAAAAGCGCGAGGCGGAGGCCCGGCACAGATTCGATGAGTTCGCGGCAGCCCACGCCGGCGAAACCGCCCATATTGCCGAGCTGATGGCTCAACTCGGCAACCACGAAAAGGAAGAAACCCGGCTGCAGAAGACGCTGGAGGCAACGCAGGCCAAGCTTGCCGAAACAGCCGAGACGGCGCGGATCGCCGAAAGCGACAGTGCCGCCGAATTGGCGCGCGGCCAGGCGGAAATGCGCGGTTTGCGTGCCGAAATCCAGGAACTGCAGTCGCGTATGGATCAGGTCTCGATCGACAATGGTGAAGCAACCGCCGAGATCACCAGGCTCAAGACGCAGTTGAACGATGCCGTCACCGAACGCCAGATCGCGCAGGAAAGGCTCGCCGTTCTCAAGGACGAGAGCGAAGCCGACAAAAGGAACCTGTCCGCGGTCAGCACCAATCTCTCGCAGCTTTCGCTGCAGCAGGCGTCCGAGCAGATCCAGCTCGATATCCAGAAGCAGGAATGCGAGGACTTGCGCGCCGAGGTCGAAGCGCTCAATGCCCGCATTCGGGAATTGCTGCCCTACGAGCGCCTGCATCGGGTGACGGATGCAAGGTCGCGCAAGGATGCCGTGCCTCAAGCCAACGGGATCATCGCCGAAGCGGCCCGCCCGGCCGCCCGCCGCGTCCCCCGGCGTAACATACGGGCGAACGGAGGCTGAGGAAACCGCTGCGCCCGGAATTCCTCTGGCAGGCTATTTCCCTGCCATGCCGTCCGCGAGGTCCTGTGCCTGCTTGAGCAAGGCCGGGAAGGACGGGTCCCCGGGCAGTCGCTGGGCCATGCAGGCCCGGTAGTCGGCGTCGCCTTTTTCCCAGGCGGCGTTGGCGGCATCGGTGGCGGTCGAGTCGTCCTGGTCCGAGCCCTGATCGGTCTGCTGGGTCTTCTGCGCCGCCGCGTCGGCGGCTGCCCAGAGCGAATCGCACGCCGCGATCTTCGGCACGGCTGGCGAGGCGGGGGCCTCGGCAACCAGCACGCGGTCGCCTTTAACGACCGCTACGACGATGTGCTGGTCGTAGATCGGTCCGACATCCTGGGTCCAGCCGCCGAGCCGGGCGACCACTGCATCGGCGCCGTCGGGCTTCTTCAGCGAAAAGTCGAGCGTGCCGGAGAATGCCGCGTCGCTGCCGATGGCCTGGGTGTAGAAACTGTCGAGCTTCAGCGCCGCGCCAATGTCGGCGGGCAGCTTGAAATCGGCTTCCGCTTCGGCCGATTTGGACTTCAGCCAGCGCTCGGTCAGCCCGCGCGTCGAAGCGACGATGCTCGGGCCGTCGTCGCTCTGGGAATATCTCAATCCGTCGAGCATGCCGAAACCGATATCGGAAGCGTTGAGGCTCTGAACGTTCATCGTGCCGGCCGCCGGAAAATCCTTGACTGACAGCGGGCCGAGAATGGTGGCGAGCCGCTGCTGGAGATCGGCCAGCGCCTTTTCGTTCTGCGCATCGATGGTTTCGATTGCCGTGTTGGCGCTTTCCTGCGCGGTGATATCGGCGATCGCCTTGTCGCGCGCGGCGATGTAGTCGTCCTCCGGCGAGGCCGCGAGCGTCGTGCTGCCCGCCAGTGCAAAGAGAAGCGTTAAGACCAACCGCATGCTGCAACACCCCAAGGTTAGCGACCAACAGCCCTTGCGTGCCATCGCCCGACTTGGCGGCTTTTGCGTGGCGGAAATCGAGGCGGCCGCAAATCTTTATTCCGGCTTGCGCTTCTCCACCTCGGCCTTCCGCAGCAGGAAGCGCTGGATCTTGCCGCTCGGCGTCTTCGGCAGCTCGGCGACGAACTCGACCTCGCGCGGATAGGAATGTGCCGAGAGCCGCTTCTTCACATGCTGGGCGAGCTCCTCGGCCAGCGCCTCGCTGCCCTTGAAGGCGGGCGCCAGCACCACGAAGGCCTTGACGATCTCGGTGCGCTGCGGATCGGGCACGCCGACCACCGCCGCCTCGTTGACCGCCGGATGCTCGATCAGCGCGCTTTCGACATCGAACGGCCCGATGCGGTAGCCGGACGAGGTGATGACGTCGTCGGCCCGGCCGATGAAGGAGACGGAGCCGTCCGGCTCATATTCCACCGTGTCGCCGGTGCGGTAATAGCCGCCCACGATCGCCGGCGTCTCCGCCTCGTGGTAGCCGCCGAACCAGCGCAGCGGTGAGTTCGCGATATCGACCGCGAGCACGCCGGGCTGGTTGGGGCCGAGCTCGTTGCCTTCATCATCCAGCACCACCATGCGGTAGCCCGGCATGGCGAAGCCGGCCGAGCCAGCGCGGACCAGATGCTTGAGCCCGTGATGGTTGTTGACCATCATGCCGTTCTCGGTCTGGCCGTAATGATCGTGGATCGGCACGGCGAGGTTGGCGTCGAACCAGCGGATCACTTCCGGGTTGAGCGGCTCGCCGGCGCTGCTCACCACGCGCAGCCTGCCTTTGACGTGGGCCGCGGCCGAGGGCCCTTCCGCCATCAGCAGGCGATAGGCCGTCGGCGAGCCGGCAAGGCTGGTGACGCCCAGGCGCTCGATGATGTCGTAGGTCGATTTGGCGTTGAAGGCGCCTTCGTAGAAGGTGGTGGCGATGCCGAGCAGCAGCGGCCCGGTGATGGCATAATAGAGCCCGTAGGCCCAGCCGGGATCGGCGATGTTCCAGAAGATGTCGTCGGGCGTCAGCCCGATCGCGTCGCGCATATAGGCGCCGAAGGCAGTGAGCGCGCTGAGCGGCACCGGCACGCCCTTCGGGTGCCCCGTCGTGCCGGAGGTCGACATCATCATGAACAGGTCGTCGCCCTTGCGCATCACCGGTTCGCAGTCGGGCGAGGCGGCGGCAAGCGCGGCGCGGAAGTCGATGTCGCCGGCGGGCAAGACGTCGCCGGCGCCAAGGATGGTGGCGACGCGCGGACGGTTGTCGACCTCGTCGAGCTTGCCGCGATTGGCAGGGTTGGTCACCACCAGCTTCGCCTTGCTATAGCTCAGACGATGCTCGACGGCCTTCGGCCCGAAGGCGGTGAACAGCGGCTGGTAGACCGCGCCGACGCGCCATGTGCCGAGGATCAGCGCCACCAGCTCGGGAATGCGCGGCAGCATGCCGGCCACGACATCGCCGGGGCGAACACCCAGCTCCTTCAGCATGGTGCCGACGCGGCCGGACAGGTCGGCCAGATCGTCGAAGGAGTACTCGCGCAGCTCTCCGCCGGCCGAGATCGCGCGCAGCGCCAGCCGGTTCTCGCCGGTATAGCGGCCGCAGCATTCGACATAGGCGTTGATGCCGGTGGCGGGATCGCCATGAAGACGCGCGGTCTCGTCCTCGATGCGGAATTGCGCAACAGCATCTTCATAGCGCGCCAGCGCTCGCGTCCTGGTCATGGCGATCCTCCCTCGGCGGATCATCTCCCCTTGATCGCCGCCGCAGGAGATTGCCTGAAAAGACGACGCGGGTCGATTGTGGCGAAAGTCGGTGCCCGCTTGTCAGGGCAGTTGAATGCCCTGCGCCTGCATGTGGCGCTTCCAGCGGCTGCGCAATTCAGCCGGCCGACAGCCGATACGCTCGTCGAGAAAGGCAGCTGCGGATATCCGATCCGTGCGGAAATGGCGGAAATCCTGGCGCAGCTCGCACCAGGCGGCGAGCAGCCGGACGGTCTCGGCATAGCCGATCATGGTCGGCCAGACGACGCGCTCGCTCTCGTCGCCCTGTTCGGTGCGGTAGCGGATCCGGATCTTGTGACCTTTGCGAATCGAGGCCCGCGCCCGCGCAATATCCAACCCGTCGGGCAGGCCCTGCCGGCTGAGCGGCGCGCCGACGGTTGGATTGCTGACGAAGGGGCGCAGCCGCTCTGGCACTACCGTCGCGATCTTGGCGATCAGGTCGCGCGCCGCTGCCGCCAGCACCGCGTCGCCCTTGTCGGCCACCCATTGCGCGCCGAGCACGGCCGCCTCCAGCTCGTCCGGGGTCAGCATCAGCGGCGGCATGTCGTAGTCGCGGTCGAGCACATAGCCGAGACCGGCTTCGCCCTGGATCGGCACGCGCTGTCCGACCAGGTCGGCGATGTCGCGATAGACCGAGCGGCGCGAGATTTCCAGTTCTTCGGCGATCTGGCTGGCGGTGATCGGTCGGCTCGAGCGCCGCAGGATCTGGATGATCTGGAACAGTCTGTCGGCGCGGCGCAAGGCATGTCTCCTGTTGCCACTATGCTGGCAACAGCATGGGTCCACAAGTCGGCCACGGCGCCTCGATCGGCGCGGCCAACATAAGGACAACATCCATGAATTTCGTCTCGACCCGCATCATCACCGCCGACGTCAAGCGCCTCGTCGGCTTCTACGAGGAGGTCACCGGCGCGAAACTGACGCTCTACACCGAGGACTTCGCCGAGCTGATCACCGAGGCCGGTACGCTGGCGATCGGCAGCACGCGCACGCTGCAGCTCTTCGGCGGCGACCATGTCGCGCAGGCCGCCGCCAACCGCACGGCCATCATCGAGTTCCGCGTCGCCGACGTCGATGCGGAATACCAGCGGCTTGCCGGGAGTCTGGACGAGGCCGTGGTACAGAAACCGACAACCATGCCCTGGGGCAACCGCTCGCTGCTGTTTCGCGACCCCGACGGCAACCTCGTCAATTTCTTCACGCCGGTGACGGTGGAGGCGATCAGGAAGTTCGAAAGGTGAGGCAGATCGAGGAGGAGGGCGCGTTTCACCAGCGTTTCCCCCTTCTGGCCATCCTCGAAGCTGCTGCGGAGGATGGCCCTGCAAGGATTGGCCGCGTGCGCGCCACCTTGTACTATGGCCTGGTGAATGCAGGGACGGGAGGGCGCGCATGCGGCTTGATCGCAATCTCCGGCGTTTGAGGATTTGGGCTGTCGTCGCGGCTATCGCGCTTTGGCCCCATACGACGGCGGCCGACCCCGTCACGCCCGAGCGGATCGCTGCTGCGCTATCCAAGCTGCAAGTGCTGGCGCAAAGCGCTGTCGACAAAGGTGGCGTTCCTGGCCTCGCCGTTGCCGTCGTGCATAACGACGAGGTGGTCTTCCTCAAGGGCTTCGGGCACCGCGAAGCCGGAAAGCCGGAGGCCGTCGACGCCGACACGGTGTTCCAGATCGCGTCGCTCTCCAAGCCGGTCTCGGCCACGGTCGTGGCGGCGCTGGTCAGCGACAGAACAGTATCCTGGGATTCCAAGATCGCCGACCTCGATCCGGCCTTCCGGCTCGCCGATCCCTATCCAACGAGTGAGCTCACCATCCGCGACCTGTTTTCGCATCGCAGCGGGCTTCCAGGCACCGCCGGAGACGATCTCGAGGACATAGGCTACGATCGCGCCACCATCCTCCACCGCTTGCGCTTCGTCCCGCCATCGTCGAGCTTTCGCGCCGGCTACTCCTACTCCAATTTCGGGCTGACCGAAGGTGCGGTCGCGGCCGCCAGGCCGACCGGCAAGTCCTGGGAGGAAATCGCCGAGGAGAAGCTCTACCGTCCGCTCGGCATGGCCTCGACCAGCTCCCGTCACGCGGACTTCATGCGGCATTCCGATCGCGCCGCGCTGCACGTCAGGGTCGACGGCGCCTGGGCCGCCAGGATCGAGCGCGACCCGGACGCCCAGGCCCCGGCCGGCGGCGTCAGCTCCACCGCGCGCGATCTCGCCCAATGGGTCCGCCTGCTGCTCGGCGACGGCGTCTACGCCGGCAAGACCCTGATTGCCGCCGATGCGCTGGCCCAGACGCACGTCCCCCTGATGACGCGCGGCAAGAACCCGGTCTCCGGCGGCGAATCCTTCTATGGGCTCGGCTGGAACATCGAATTCGGCCGGCACGGCCTGAGCTGGGGCCATGCCGGCGCTTTCAGCGTCGGCGCCCGCACCCTGGTGACGATCTTTCCGAAAGAGAAACTCGGTATCGTCATCCTCACCAACGCCTTTCCGACCGGGGTGCCCGAGGGACTGTCCGACAGCTTCGCCGATCTCGTCTTCGAGGGTTCGGTCGAGAAGGATTGGATCGAGGCGTGGAACGGCATCTATGCCGGCCTGTTCGGCCCGATGGTCGAAGCGGCCAAGGCCGCCTATGCCGGGCCACCGTCTCCGCCGACGCCGTCACGGCCGGCTGGCGCATATGCCGGCCGCTACGCCAACGACTTCATCGGCGATGCCGTGGTGTCGGCAGCCGGCGACGGCCTGGTGCTCAAGCTCGGGCCGTCAGGGGCGCGTTCCTATTCGCTGGCGCATTTCGACGGCGATCGCTTCGTGACCTTCCCCGACACCGAGACGCCCGACAGGCCGGCCGGCGTCAGCTTCGTCGTCGGCCCCGATGGCAAGGCGTCGGCGATCACCATCGATTTTCTCGACGACAATCATCTGGGCACGCTGCAGCGTAGGTCCGATTAAAAGGGGCCGGGCGGTCAAGACGCCCGACCATAATGGAGCAGCGCGAAACAGTCGCCGCTGCCCGACTTCGATTGCGTGAGCACCGGCTTTGACTGGTCGAGCCATTGCTGATGCGACTTGGCATCGGTCTCGATCGCATCGATCGGGACGGCTTTGACGAAGCCGCGCCCCTGGCCGAAGAGCCAACAGGCCCGGGCCAGATGCCTTCTGGCGCGCTGTCGCAAGAGGTCGGCATCGTAGAAGATGTCCAGCACCTCCTGCTTGATCCTGCGCTCCTTTTCGGGGTCGGCGACCACTGTCTCCGCCAGCTCGCCGCCGATTGACTGCTGCAGGTCCTTGTAGTCGAGCGCAAGCTGGGTGGTGGCGTATTTGATCTCGCTCTCGTCGCGCACGATGTCGAACCACAGCCTGGGATCAAGCTCGTTGACGACGAAGGAGGATTCGAAATCGCGCGATAGGTTCAGGACGTCGAAGTCGGCAAGATCGACGTCGCGCTCGACCAGGAGGATCTTGGCCGCCTGCTTGCCGAGCTCTGTCCCCTGGAGACTGACCGCGGTGTTCTTGCCGCCGAGATCGGGGCTGAGATAGGGGCCGCCCTCATCAAGCAACTCGTCGAATTCATCGAGTGATTGCATGACCGGCGCGCCGCGGGCGATGCGCGCGGCGAGCTTGGCAAGCACCTGCTGCAGCTCGGTCTCGTGTTTGCGCTGGTCCTGGTAGTTCTGCTGGAAGAAGAAGATGAACAGCGAGATGCCGATGCCGATCAGGATGACGCCCAGCTGCGAAAAGATGTTGCGGTAGTATTCCAGCAGCTTTTCGCGGTGGCGCACGTCATCGCGGACACTATGCGCCACCCATAGATTGACGATCAGCGACAGGATCAGCAGGCCGGTGCCGACAAGGATGAGCCCGCCAATGAGAAGGTAGCCGTGACCTGCGCTGAAATCCATTCTTGTTGCCCCTAAGCGCCGGAGAGCGCAGACTAATCGCATTTCGCTCAAATACCTATGGTGCATGCTGGGGCGCCGCGACGTCGCTCGCCATTGACCCCGCCGTCCATTGGGCCGATATCCGGCGTGAATTGCCACCCGAGATACCGATGACCTCAGACCTCAGAGAACCGGCGGCCGCGCGCGATCTTGATCCGGTCCGAAAAAATGACGCCATCTGGCAGGACGATGTCCGCGCCGGCGTGCGCCATGTCCGCGACCTGGCGTCCCTGCCGCTCTCTCCCGCCGAGCGCGCCGCCGCGCAAGAGGCCGCGGCCGCCCACAAGGTGCGCGTGCCAAAGCCCTATCTCGACCTGATCGATTGGAACGACCCCAATGATCCGATCCGCGCCCAGGTGATCCCGTCGCCCGACGAGCTGGTTGCCGCCGAAGGCGAGCTCGACGATCCGATCGGCGACCACGCCTTCAGCCCGGTGCCCAGGCTGACGCATCGGCATGCCGACCGCGTGCTTCTGTTTCCGACCTATCAATGCGCGGTCTATTGCCGCTTCTGTTTCAGAAAAGAGTCGCTGACCTCGATCGGCCGCGGCTATACGCGCGAAGCGCTGGAGCCGGCACTGGCCTATATCGCGGATCACCCGGAAATCCGCGAGGTGATCCTGACCGGCGGCGATCCGCTGTCGCTGCCCGACAAGGCGCTGACCGAAATCCGCGCCCGCCTGGAGGCGATCCCGCATCTCAGGCTGCTGCGCATCCACACCCGCGTGCCGGTGGCGCTGCCGTCGCGCATAACGCCCGGCCTGGTCGAGGCGCTGCAGGGCCGGCTGATGGTGACGGTGGTGACCCACTTCAACCACTCGCGCGAGCTTACCTCCGAAGCCGAAGCAGCCTGCCGCACCATGCGGCAGGCGGGCTTCGTGCTGCTCAACCAGAGCGTTCTGCTCAAAGGCGTCAACGACAAGGTCGAAGTGCTGGAGGAACTCTGCCGCGAGCTGATGTACCGTCTCGGCGTTAAACCCTATTACCTGCACCATGGCGATCTCGCGCGCGGCATGGCGCACCGCCGCACCACGATCGCCGAGGGCCAGGCGCTGGTCGCCGAGCTGCGCCGGCGGCTCTCCGGCATCTGCAACCCGACCTATGTCATCGACCTGCCGGATGGCGGCGGCAAGGTGCCGCTGGCCGCGAGCCATATTGAGGGCCGCGACGGCGATACCTGGCGGATCAGAGGCCAGGACGGCAAGGTGCGGGAGTATAAGGAAGTGGTTGGCCAGGCCTGACGCCACGATCCGCATTGCTGGCGTCCGGCGGCCGCGCGTCCCCGCCCGACTTTGGCCCCCATTGCGCGGGACAAGGAACTCCATCTCGCGCCCCGCATTCTATGAGTGGGGGCTGAAGGAGCGTTGCGTGAAGGCTTTGTTGGGAATTGCCGGCGGCTTCGTGCTGACCTTGGCCGTGTTCGCCAGCGGGCTCGCCTTCGCCACCTGGCTGCTCGCCGCCAAGCCGGTGCGCCAGGCAACGCCCACGATCGGCGTTTCCGAGCTCTGGACGAAGGACGCCCAGCCGGTCGATCCGCAAAAGCAGAACCTCCAGCGCATTCCCGCCCGGCAGGCGGTGGCCGCGCCCGCCAAGACCGGCGAGCCGACCCCAGGCGAACCGGTCCCAGGCGAACCGGCCCCAGGCGAACCGGCCAAGACGGCGGATAGCGGAACGCAGACGACGGCGCTTGGCGCGGCCACGGCGCCTCCCGTGGCGCCGCCGCTGCAGCCATTGCCCGATGTGTCCGCGCCGGACCAGCCCGCGCCCGGCGACAACGCGGCGCGGCAGCCGGCCGCGCCCGATCAGCAGGCCCAGCAGCAACTGCCCGTCGCGCACCTGCAATGGTGCGCCACCCGCTATCGCAGCTACCGCCCGGCGGAAAACAGCTACCGCTCCTACAGCGGCGAGCTGCGCCCCTGCATCTCGCCCTATTACGACCCCGGCGGCGACCGCACTGCCTCGACCGGCCAGAACGATCAGACCAACGACCAGGCAGCAGCGAACGATCGCCGGGACACCACGTCCGACGACCGTTTGAGCGACGACGACCAGGCCGAGATGGCAGGCTACGCCGCGTCCAGCGGCGGCTACGCCACCACCTATGGCGGCCTGCCGGAAGAGATTTCGCCCCAGGCTGAGGCGGCTCGGGAACAGGCGTCCGGCCGCCCGGTCTCCGGCGACCATGTCGACTACTGCTTCAGCCGCTACCGTTCCTACGATCCGCAGGACAACAGCTACCAGCCCTTCGACGGCGGCCCGCGCCGGCAGTGCGAGTAGCGCGCCGACGCTTTTCCTCGCCCCTGTCGGCGGCGGGGGAGAGGTGGCCGCGACGCGGACGGAGAGGGGGCTTCGTAAAGCGATGCTTTTCCCGATCGAGGTTTGGCCATTCCCCCGCTCCGTCTCGGCTTCGCCGAGCCACCTCTCCATCACATTCGCGGGGGCGAGGAACCAGGTTGAAGCGCCCCGATACCCGCCAGAGACCAAGCTGAAACACACGCTTCCTACAACCGGCATGCCCGCGAAACGCTCGAAGCCGATGGTCGCGCATCCCGAAATCCAGGAGCTACGCGCCGATGACACCCGACCAGATCAAGCTTGTGCAGGAGAGTTTTCGCGAGGTCGTGCCGATCAAGGAAGCGGCCGCGGCCTTGTTCTACGAGAAGCTGTTCGCCATCGACGGCAGTCTCAGGACGCTGTTTGTCGAAACCGACATGAAAAAGCAGGGCGCCAAGCTGATGGCCGCCCTGGCTTTCGTCGTGCATGGGCTGTCGCGCGCCGAGACCATCCTGCCCACCGTCCAGGATCTCGCCCGGCGACATGTCGGCTACGGCGTCGAGGAGCACCACTATGCGACCGTCGGCCAGGCGCTGATCGAGACGCTCGACGCAGGCCTCCGCGAGGCTTTCACGCAGGAGGCGCGAGAAGCCTGGGCAGCGGCTTACGGCTTGCTCGCCTGCGTGATGATCGCCGCGGCAAGGGACGTGCAGCTGGCGGCTTGAGCGCCGAGGGAGGCAAGCTGGAGCGGCTCTGAGTTCCTTCGCACCCCCCTCTGTCCTGCCGGACATCTCCCCCGCAAGGGGGAGATTGGATGTCGCCTAGGCTTTCGCCAATCTCCGGCGTTGGAGGCAGAATGCCGTCGGCAAACCTGCTGATCTCCCCCCTTGCGGGGGAGATGGTCGGCAGACCAGAGGGGGGTGCGGTCCCGCCAGCCTTTCAGGGCATAGCCATCACTCTCCGGAAATAACCTTCCCCGGATTCATCACATCACCCGGGTCGATCAACGCCTTGATCGCCTTCGCCAAATCCCGCTTCACCGGGTCGGCGTGCCGCTCATAGGCCTCGCGCTTCTCCAGCCCCACGCCATGCTCGGCCGAGAACGAGCCGCCGGCCTCTCGCAGCCCCTCGTAAAGCACGTCCTCGATCGCCGCGTGCCGCTCATGCGAGACCGGCCCGTCGCAATTGATGGAGATGTGCAGATTGCCGTCGGCGAGATGGCCGTAGACATAGGGCGTGTATGAAGCGTCGAGCGCTCTCAGTCCCGCCTCGATGCGCGCCACATAGGCGTCCAGTGTACCGGCCGGCACCGACACGTCAAAGGAGGGCGCCATGGGATGCGCGCGCTCGATCTGCTCGGTCTCCTCGCGCAGCCGCCACATCGCGGCCGCTTGCGCCTCGGAGCTCGCGACCAGCCCGTCGATGATACCGGCCTCTTCCCAGACCGTCGCCAGTCCGTCCTCCAGCACCTGTCGAGCCGCCTCGATATTGTCGGCGCCGAGCCCCAGCACCAGAAGGCAGGGCGCGTCGAGCGGCAGGCTTCCCGGCGAATAATTCAGCGCCCGCTGCATGAGCGAGGCGAAATTGCGCCACAGGATCTCAGCGGCGGTGAGCCGTGCGCTGGTCGAGCCCAGGAAATGCCGCACGACGCGCTGGGCGCTGGCCGCATCCGGCACGCCGACAAGTGCTGCGGCGCTGGCGCCCGCCACCGGATCGAGCTGCACCGCCACGCGGGTGACGATGCCGAGCGTGCCCTCGGCGCCGATGAACAGATGCTTCAAATCATAGCCGGCGCTGGTCTTCAGCACCCGGGTGAGGTCGCAAAACACCCGCCCGTCCGGCAGCACGGCTTCGAGCCCGAGCACGCGATGGCGCATTGTGCCGTTGCGAAACGCCATGATGCCGCCGGCATTGGTGGAAACCATGCCGCCGATCGTGGCGCTGCCGCGCGCGGCAAGGTCGATGCCCGGGTCGAGGCCATGCACCGCCGCCGCCCCCTGCAGCGCGCCGAGCGTCACGCCTGCCTGCACGATCGCCACGCGCGCGAACGGATCGATTTCTTCGATTTGGTTCAGCCCGCCAAGATCGCAGATCACCTGACCCGCGGACGTCGCCGCCCCGCCCGCCAGCCCCGTGCGCCCGCCCTGGGCGACAAGGCCGATGCCATGCTCCGCGCAGAACTTCACCAGCGCCGCGACGCTTGTCGTATCGCGCGGCCGCACCAGCGCCGAGGCGCCGAAATTGCGAGCGTCAAAACCCGGATCGCGGGTGGCGAGTTCGGCGTTGTCCCGAATGCTGGCGTCGGGGAGGGTGGCGCGGAGGGAAGATAAAAGGCCGTTGCTCACGCTGGCGGACTCCTTCTGAAGCTGAACCTCCAACCTATAGAGGCGGTAGCGCAGTTGGGCCACAGCGGGACAATGATTGCAGGGCTAAGTTTCGCACGTGCCAGCTGCGCTGCTTCGATTGCGGTGTGGCAACTTTCGCATCGGCGCGGATCAGGATGTTCTGCCGGCCTGTTCGCGCCTTTGGGCATCTTGGCTATTCAGCTGAGCAACAAGCTTTTCCGCGCGCCGCGTCCTGATTCCAACTGTCGGCTTCTGCTCGAACTCGGCAGGTTGGCCGGTAAAGACGTCGAAAACGGTCCAACTGTTCGGTTCGTCCATCCTCAGTGCGTAGCGGTTTGCCATGCTTGCATCCTTCTGGTCTCGCGCCGGCTAGACGAGCCCGCTCAGGCCCGTAGAGACAAATACCGACGCCAGCACGGCTGCAATCCACAGCGCAACATAGAGCGTCAAGGCGAGTCTTCCGTGTGCGAAAAGCGCTCCGCGCATTATCTCCGCGGCATTTTCCATACGTTTCGATCCGGCCGGCTCCACCGCGGCCTGAGGCTTCGTCGCGCCAAACTTGCCGAAGCCACGGGAGGTCCGCTTGGCGATGGATACGACCTCGAATGTTACTGCAATGCCGGAAGTGGAGAGCGGTGCGCCGGACGACCACATAGCCGCCAAGTGCTCGGATTTCTCGATGCCCTTTTCGGGGACAAGCCTATCGTCTTATAGACGGCTTTGGATTTGGCGGATAGGAGTGAAAAAATAATTGCAGGGAAGCCCAAAAATGTTTGGATGAAATAATCTGAAGATTTCAGCGCCTACAAATCGATTTATCGCTGTTTCAGGCCCAAACCTGAGATTTCTATTTACTCAGGAAAAAAATATTAGACGTATAAGTCTTGCTTTGAGCGCAATTGAGGCGCATACAAAAAGTGTTGATTTGGTTGAGTTGGCTTTCGCCCCGTCGGAGCCGCGCCAATCCTTTCCGAATTTTCGATAGCGAAGCGTTGCGCCGTTCCGGCGCGGCATTTTGCTCGTTTGAACCCTGGAACGACGCAGGGCGCTGACCACGGATGTACTGGCAGCACCCGCAAACCGTTCCAGCGGTTCGACCGAAGTAATGCGGAAGTCCATCCTGGCATGTTTTCACGGGAAAGCTGCAATCGTGGCCATTCGCATCGCGTCGTCCGTCGTCGTCTGCTTTGGCTTTGCCTTGGTGCTGTCGCGCTTCAGACGCGCCGCAACCGCAGGGTATCTTGCCGATCTCGACGAAGAGGCCTGGAAGGGCCTTTCCTGCGCCGCGCAACGCAACGCGGCCGCTTTCATTCACCTGCCGGCGATCCTCCGTACAGTGGGGTTCGCACGGTAAAAGCATCGATCACCGGCCTCTCTCGAGGCGGCGCTCGATGACGACCGGAGACAATCATGACAAGCCTTATGCAGCGCAACACGCGGCCGATACGGCACGGTGCCCCGCCGCGGTTGTTCGACATCGGACAGGCGGTCCGTCTGAAGGGAGATTTCCGGACATCGACCGCGGAAGTCTACCACGTCACCGGCACGCTGCCGCCAAAAGAAAACTCGCCGCAATACCGCATCCGCAGCGACACCGAACCGCATGAGCGGGTAGTGACCGAGGACAGGCTGGAATCGGCCGGAACCCCGGCGTCGGACCTCGGCCTGATGCTGATCGAAAGGACGTTCGGACATGGCCAAGGGACAGCGGTGCTCCAATCGCGAGATGAGGAAGGCAAAGCAGGAAAAAATTCCGACCAAGCCTGAGAGTCCGTTCAATCAAGGCGCCGGCCTCAACGCAAAGGGCTCGATGCCGTCGCGCGGCGGGTCTCGATGAAGGTCGTAATCGAATTCTATCGCACGCGCCTCACCGATGACGCGCATGCCGTCATCGGTCGCGAGACGGTGCTGGCAACCGATCTCGACGATGCAATCGAGATCGCGCGACTTTTGGCGAGGACGCTGAACATGCCGCAGTGGCCGGACGCGGTCACAATCTCCGAAGCGGACGGCGCGGCGCTTTATTCGGAGATTATTGCCGCGCAGGAAAGCGAGGAAAGACCGGCATGAACAGTCCCATGGCCAACGGCAAAACCGAGGCTGGTCACAAGGCCGTATCCGGCTGTTCGCAAAACAATAGAGACTTGTCGGGCCACGCCTTCAGGGATCATCAATACGGCCGCCGTGTCGAAGCGGATCATTCCTGGACAGTCTATCATGTCTTCACTGGAATTCCGGTGCATGTCGACGGCGCTCCGATGGTCGGGCTAACGCATGCGCATGCGACGAAGAGCATGCTGGATCTCAACCGTCGCAATGTCGAGGCTCGAAAGGAATGGAATAGAACCCGGCCAGCAACTGAATATGCTGAAATAAGGGTGGGCAACCCATGACGCTCGCCTTTCCAAATCCCAGCCGGAGCTTCGATCAAACGCGCCGCGCCGTCTGCTTCATTGGCCACGATGGTATGTTCCAGGTCCGCTTCTTCGTCGAGGTCGAGGCCCTTGGGACATTTAACGACGATGCTGGGGGTAGGGAAACGGCCGAGATAGCATACCTTTCGGCATTCGACGCCCTGCGCAGTTCCATCCAGGACGCCGCCAGCAAAGCATATGCGCGCGAGCGCCGAAACTCCTACACGCTCACTGCTTCCGGCTTCCGATAAGCAGGAAGCCAATATCGCACGAAAAGCACGCAGCCGCGAATAGCCTTAGCCCTGGCTGCTCTAAGAAAGGATAATGCCGATGCGTTCCATGAAAACCCCCGAGACGATGCCCGCCGCGGTCAAGCCGATCGTCAGGTCTTCAAACATCATGTCCGCGCGGCTGACGATCAGGAAGGACGAGGCAGCAATGCGCAAGCTCGCCGACACTGACGGCACCGTGCGGCGGGCACGTCAGATCGCAGAGCGCAATCGCCTGATTTGACGTGTGGCCACCTGACAGGTGCCTCTTAATTTGGGCCTTGTATCTCGCGGGCTGTCTTCCCGATCCTAGGCATGTCCAAATCCCTTGGCGTACATGGCCTAACCGGAAGGAATACCATGGCGATAAAGCCCAACTATCGATATGAGCGCAGCAAACGCGATCAAGCGAAGGCGGCAAAGAAAGAGGCGAAGCTCGCAGCCAAGGTGGCGAAAGAGAAGGTGGTGGAGCAGGAAGACGAGCGGGGGAGCACAGATAACGGATAACGTCGCGTTAGGCCGACCGGCCTTGGAACCGCAATGACAAAACGAGAGTCCGATCACTTCGAAATCGATGTGGAATGCCCTCAGTGTCGGCACCAGGCAAAAACGCGTGTGGGCTGGGTACGCACTCACACCCAGATGGAGTGCGAAAATTGCGGCGAGATCATCGACATCGAAAGTAAGAATTTCAGATTACGCGAACAACCTTAAGGTGTTACAAGAATGGCCGCCTCGCGGGCGGCCGCTATGAACGCCTTGCGCGCGAATGAAGCCGGCCGGCGCCCGCTGTTTGCATCTGTGCAGGCCTGAATGGCTGCACGGTGCTTATCGCTTCGCTTGCCGCGCCATCTTCGAAGTAGGAAGTCCAGGCAGACGGCCGCATCGCCGATTGCCTCCTGCCCCCCGGTCGGATCAGCGATAATCGTTACCGGCTGGTCGAATTTTTCATTTGCCATCACTGCGCTTAGGCCAGTGTGCGCAACATAGCAACCACTGTTTGTTGTGAGACTATCGGATGGGTGAACGGGAGGTAGGGTCGAGCGATACGATGCTAGGCAGTTGGTGGGGAACCAGCTGCAAGCAGAGCTCCGTTCGCGTGATGCAGCCAAGGACAGTCTCCTGGACAGCCCGACCTACTTAGCAAGAGGTCAAGCCGGACTGTCCTCGCCGCACCAGCGAGATCGTACTCTGCGCCTTTGTTTCCTGTCTGGCCAGTGGAACCGTTACAAATGAGCCGTTGAATACCACGGGATGCCTTATGGCGAACGATAACGGCCAGCCTACATTTGACGAGATCGTCAAAAGGCTGATGCATCAGACGGGCATCACCGAACTCAGGCGCTCGAACTCATCCGTTTTGTCGGTTTGAATTGGCCGTCCCTCGTTAGAGAGGCGAAGGCGCTTAAAGTCGGGAAATCGTAGCCGTGTCCGTCGCGGGCCGGCAATTGGCTTCTCTAATTACTACTCGCCCAGATCGAGCACCCGACCTTCTGCCCAGTGTCTGCATCCCGCACCGTCTTCGCAAACACCCGCCGCAGGCCCGTCCTGCTGGATGCGACGTCCTTGCTCGCGAGGTAGGTCGGGTCGCCGACTTCCCAATGGTAGCGTGTGTTGGCAGGCGCCCGCTTCCAGGTGAATTTCGAGCGGTAAGCCACCTGGCCAGGCGTGGTGTCGGCGAACCGGCAGTTGATGGTCGCCGGCATCATGCCCTTGGCGCTCATCGCGCTGACCACCTTGTCGGCGTCGTCGGTCGTCAGCCATTGGTTTATGCTGCTCGTCTGGCGTTCATCTATGCCAGTCGGCTGATGCGTCATGCATCCTGCAAGCAGCATCAGCGCTGCCATCGCTGCGCCTGCCTTGCTTGCTCGCTTGCTGTCTTTCCGATCGATGCCCATGCCCGTCTCCTTCTTGAAGAGAGTGGAAGTCTCGGGCAAGAGGATCGTCGGCGCGCATCGCTTCGTATATTAGGCGCTTCACATGCCGTGCGGGCTTGGCCGCTATCTCTTCGCGTTGGAGGGGGAGCGATCGCCCCTGGAACAATGTCGGTGTTTTGGGCCACCTTTATCCGCCAGCCGGACTGTTCCTTCTTCACCACCAGAAGCAGGATGCCTTCCCGTGAGCCGTCCGGAGCGGACGCACCGGTCAGGGTCCATCTATAGTGCAGCGATGCGAGGCCCGGAGATAATTCGACGACTGACGAGACGATACCCTCCAACCGGCTGTCGCGAAACATGGCCCCATGAGTCGCGCGGTGCGCCGCTTCGATCTCGGCGCGGTTTTTCCACCACATGCCCACGACATTGACGAAATTGGCATCCTCGGAAAACAGCACCGCGAAGTCGTCCATATCGTGCCTGTTCCAGGCATCGGCGAAGGCGGCTGCGGCATCCTCAGGCTTGCTGATCTCCAGTCTCATGACAAGACCTCCCTTGCTTTCCGCCCGCTCGGGGTGAGACGATAGCGGCATCGGCGGGCCCTGTCACCGAGCTGCCACAGAGCTTAGCCGCGCCACTTCCTTAACGGCCCCGATCCCCAAAATTAACCTTTTGTTAACCATTCGCCCGGCACCCTTTAACCCTTGAGTAAGGATTCGCTCGGACGTGACCTTCGCCGCCCCTTTGCACAACAAATCGATCCGCTTTCGTGCCCGTTCCTTCGTCGCTTTCACGTTGACGCCGGAGGCGCCGATCGCCGACTGGCTGGAAGGGCTGGATCACTGGATCGCCAACTCGCCGGGCTATTTCAACGGGCGCCCGGTGGTGCTGGATTTGAACGTCCTGCGGCCTGGGCCGGAGGAGATCGTAGCCCTCGTCGGCGTGCTCGGCTCGCGCGGCATCCGCGTCTATGCCATCGAGCTCGAAGGCGCCGAGCTCGGGCCGGATTTGCCGCCGCTCTTGGCCGGCGCCAAGGAGGCGACCGCGGAAGGCCTGCTGGGCCGGGCCGCGCGCAAGGCGCGGGCCGAGGAGCTGGAAGCGGCCGCCGAGGAACGGGTGCAGGCTGTTCAGATGACCCAGTTGGCCGCGGAGGTGGCGCAGGCGGAAGTCTCTCCTATCGAGATGTCCGGCGATGAGCCGGTCGACCCCGAACTGGCAAGGCTGGAAGCGGTCAGGATCGAGCCAGCTCAGACCGAAGCGGAAAGGTCCGGGCAGGGCGCCGTGCCGACGCCTTCAGCCGGCACGCTGATGATCAAGGCGCCGATCCGCTCCGGGCAGTCGGTCTTCCATCCGCATGGCGACGTGATCGTGCTGGGCTCGGTCGCGTCCGGTTCCGAAATCGTCGCCGGCGGCTCGATCCATGTCTATGGCACGCTGCGCGGCCGCGCGATCGCCGGCTCTGAAGGAAATATTTCGGCGCGCATCTTCTGCCGCAAGAACGAGGCCGAGCTGCTCGCCGTCGACGGCTGGTACACCACGGCCGAGGAGATGGAGGGCGTGTCGCGCGGCAAGGCCGTGCAGGCCTTCCTCGACAACGATGCGCTGTGCGTGGTGCCGCTAGGCTGACGCGCAAGCTTCGGACCGGTTTCGCGTGCAACTGTAGTTAAGAGTCGGCCGTGTCCCAAGCGGCAGGACTGAACATAAGAATCGCCAACGGAGGCTGGATATATGGGCAAGGTAGTCGTGGTCACTTCGGGCAAGGGGGGCGTTGGCAAGACGACCTCGACGGCCGCGCTCGGCGCTGCCGTGGCCAGGACCGGCAAGAAGGTGGCGCTGGTCGATTTCGACGTCGGCTTGCGAAACCTCGACCTCATCATGGGCGCCGAGCGCCGCGTGGTGTTCGACCTCGTCAACGTCATCCAGGGCACCGCAAAACTGTCGCAGGCGCTGATCCGCGACAAGCGGCTGGAGACGCTCTATCTGCTGCCGGCCTCGCAGACGCGCGACAAGGACGCGCTGACCGAAGAGGGCGTGGCCGAAGTCATTGCGCGCCTCCGTTCGGTGTTCGACTACGTCTTCTGCGACAGCCCGGCCGGCATCGAGCGCGGCGCCCAGCTCGCCATGCGCTTCGCCGACGAGGCGGTCATCGTCACCAACCCGGAAGTGTCGTCGGTGCGTGACTCCGACCGCATCATCGGTCTGCTCGACGCCCGCACCATGAAGGCCGAGCAGGGCGAGCTGGTGCAAAAACATGTGCTGGTCACCCGCTATGACGCGGCGCGCGCCTCGCGCGGCGAGATGCTGTCGATCGACGACGTGCTGGAAATCCTGTCGACGCCGCTCTTGGGCATCATCCCGGAAAGCCAGGATGTGCTCCGCGCCTCCAACCTCGGCGCGCCCGTCACGCTTTCAGAGCCGCTGAATTCCGCCGCAAAAGCCTATCTCGAAGCGGCAAGACGCCTGGAAGGCGAAGACCTGCCGGTGGTCGTCCCCTTCGAACGCAAGGGCTTCCTCGACCGGCTGCTCGGAAGGAGGGCCGCATGAGCATCCTCGACCTCTTCAAGCGGCGCACCAGCGCGCCGGTGGCGCGCGAGCGGCTGCAGCTGCTGCTTGCCTATGAGCGCCAAAGCCGCGGCCAGCCCGACCTCGTCTCCATCCTGCGCGAAGAGATCATGGCGGTCATCGCCAAGCATGTGCAGATCGACCAGGACTACCTCCAGGTCTCGATGGACCGCGGCGCGACCATGTCGACGCTGGAGATCGACATCCAGATCCCCAACAAGAGCGCCATGCCGCTCGCCATGGCGGGGTGAGTGGCCGATCTCCCCCCTTGTGGGGGAGATGCCCGGCAGGGCAGAGGGGGTCGCTGTCGCGCCAGCCCTTCGGGAGCCGCGCCAACGGTTCGTCATACTCGGGCTTTGACCCGAGGATATATGCCGCGACGTTCGACACAGAACTCGGCGGTGCGCTTCTTGCTCCGCCCTAGGATGACGAAGGCGGTGAGCCGTCGCCCGCCTTGTCCCACCCATCCACCTCGCCCTGCCTCACGACATCGCAACCGACGCGCCCTATCTCCATCCCTGTACCAGGGGATGGAGCCAGGATTGACCACAGCACAGGCCGCTAACCAAGAGATCCCTGTCGGCGCCATGCCGGTGCTCGGCCTGCTCGGCGCCATCTTGTCGGTGCAGGTCGGCGCCGCCTTTGCCAAGGGGCTGTTCCCGGTTCTGGGTTCGGAAGGCACGACCATGCTGAGGCTCGCCATCGGCGCGCTGATGCTGGCGGCGGTGCTGAGGCCCTGGAAGGTGTTGCCCTCGCGCAAGAACCTGCCCTGGCTGGCCGCCTACGGCATCACCGTCTGCGCCATGAACATGCTGTTTTATGCCGCGCTCCAGCGCATTCCGCTCGGCATCTGCGTGGCGCTCGAATTCACCGGACCGCTGTTTGTCGCCACGCTCGGCTCCCGGCGCGTGCTCGATCTTGCCTGGGTGGCGCTGGCGATAGCCGGCATCGTGCTGCTGTCGCCTTTTGCCGGTATCAGCCGCGGGCTCGATCCGCTGGGCGTGGCGCTGGCGCTGGCGGCGGGAGCCTGCTGGGGGCTCTACATCATCTTCGCGCAGAAGGCCGGCGCCGAGCTCGGCGTGCGCACCTCCGCCTATGGCATGGCGATCGCCGCAGTGCTGGCGCTGCCTTTCGGCTTCAGCGCCGCGCAACCCTATCTGACCGACCCGCACATCATGGCGGGCGCCGCTGTGGTCGGCCTGTTCTCCAGCGCGCTGCCCTTCTATCTGGAAATGCTGGTGCTGGCCCGCATGCCGGCCAAGGTCTACGGTATGCTGGTCTGCCTGGAGCCGGCGGGCGGCGCGCTGACCGGCTTCCTGTTCTTGCACGAGAAGCTCAACCTTTTGCAATGCGCGGGCATCGCCGCCGTCATTGCCGCCGCCTTCGGCGCGGCGGTTGCGGCGCGGCGGCCAGTGCCTCTGCCGACTTGATTCGATCTTCTGAACAGCGGCGATCCCCGAAAAAAAGCCCGAAACGGGTCGGGTTAGGTGCCGCGCCGTGGCCGTCCGTCGGGAATTGCTTCAAACAAAGGGAGCCCAGGGGTTGGCCGTTTCCGCCAAACGGTGAGCGCTTCCGTGCCTGACGGGCCGTTAAGGGATTGGTTGGCCTGGAAAAAAATGACCGCGGCGGCGATCTCGGACCGCATCCGGTGGTTGAAATAAGACTTAGGTCCTATAGAAAAATTGCAATAGGTCCGAGTGGACAAGACAAGGGTCGTGGGCCACTTCCTTATGGCCTGCTGATTGGGGATGCTTATGCTGCGACATTGCCGGTGGGGTAGTTCGGCCGACGGGCTGAAGGGCTGGCATGGGGAGAACGGAATGCGCGCATCGCGCAGGGGCTGCGGGCTAGTCTTGCCGGCGCTGGCTGCGCTAGCGCTTGTCGTCGCGCCTCTCAATCTCTCCGTTGATGGTCTCGTCGTGGCCAAGGCCTATGCCGGCAAAGGCGGCGGCGGCGGTGGAAACGGCGGCGGCAAAGGTGGTGGAAACGGCAACGGGAATGGCGGCAATTCCGGCTCGGCCGGGGGCTCAAATTCCGGCTCGGCTGGAGGTTCGAATTCCGGCAATGGCGGCAATAGCGGCGGCGGCAACAGCGGCGGCAACGGGAACGGAAATAGCGGCGGGAACAGCGGAAATAGCGGCGGCAACAACGGAAACAGCGGCGGCAACAACGGAAACGGCAACAACAGCAGCGACAACGGTAACAACGGCAACAGCAGCTCGACGAGCGCTAGCGCGGCAAGCACCGCCGATGTCGATAGTCATGTGAACGCCGTTACCGGCGACAAGGTCGAGGCCACACGCAACAGGATCCAGGTCACGCACCGCAATGGAATGAAGGAGAGGATCGAGAACGGCCGGTTCAGGATGGAAGACAAATACGGACGCACCATCGTCGACCGCAAGGCCACCATGGCCGATCTCAATCGCCTGAAGAATTTGTGAGACAGAGTTTGTGAGAGCGAGGTTTTATCGGGATTAGATCTTAAGGGACCGAAGGTCAGCGCTGCAAAATCAGGTTGCCACCTTTTGCTTCGTCTCTACGGTCCTGATCGTCTTGCGATAGAATTTGGCTACTCACCTTACCCCCGCCTTCGTGCGGGGGTAATTTTTTTGCCTCGGCAAAAGCCTGCCCGTTGCGACATTGGTCAGCCATGGCGGCGGAAATGGTCCGACTGCCCGGGGCATGGGTCGTGGGCCGCTTTCGTCGCTCCGCCGGAATGTGAATTCTGGTTCGGGCCAAGACACCGGTTCCGCCTCGGCTGTGTCGCGAGAGCGGAACTTCGGCCATCCGAGGTGGAACCGCGGAAAGGACGGAATGCAACGACCCGCCTGTAGAAGGCCAGCCTACCTTGTGCTGCGCGGCGCCGCCGCGCTGGCGGTTGTCGTTGCGCCCTGTCTGTCGGTGCCGGGCAGCATGACCAAGCTCGTATCGACCGCCGCCTATGCCGGCAACGGCAATGGAGGCGGCAACGGGAATGGCGGAAACGGCGGCGGTGGCAATTCGGGCTCGTCCGGCGGTTCGAATTCCGGTTCGGCAGGTGGCTCGAATTCCGGCAATGGCGGCGACAACGGCAACGCCGGCGGCAATTCCGGCAACAGCAATGCCGGCGGCGGCAACCCCAATGCCGGTGGCGGCAACCCCAATGCCGGGCCGGGCAACAACAGCGGCAAGGGCAATACCAATCCCGGTGGCAAGAACAGCTACACCAATGCCGCAACCGGCGACACGCTCTCGATCAACGGTGACAAGATCACCGTCATTCACCGCAACGGCATGAAGGAGCAACTCCAGAACGGCCGTTTCGAGATGACGGACGCGCAAGGCCGCACCATCATCGAGCGGCAGGCGACGGAGGAGGACTTGAATCGTCTGCTGAGCCTGTGAGGGCCGGGAGGAGCTATCCCTTTTTCCGCGCCCTTGCATGTCACCCCCCGTCCATCGAGGCGGGGGTGATTGCGTTTGAGGGAGGGAAGAGGAACTGGAGAATTGAAGAACTGAGGAACTGAAGAAAAGGGAAGCCTGGCTTACCAGCCCTTCAATTCCTCAGTTCCTCACTGCCTTTCCCTCGCCTCATGCATCAGCAGCGCCGCCTCGGTGCGGTTGCGCACGTTGAGCTTGGCGAGCACCCTGGTCATATGATGCTTGACCGTCTTCTCCTGCAGCGACAGCCGGGCGGCTACCTCCTTGTTGCTCAGCCCTTCCGCAACCAGTTTCAGGATCTCGGCCTCGCGGCCGGTAAGTTGGCTGAGCGGATCGGGCTTGCTGCCGGTTGGCTGCAACAGGTCGGAAAGCAGCCTGGCCGAGAGGCTCGGCGACACGTAGCTCTGGCCGTTGGCGACGTCCCGCAGGATCTCGGCCAGCGCCTTGGAGCCGACGCCTTTCAGCACGTAGCCGCGCGCGCCGGCCTTCAGCGCCTGGGCGACGTCGGCATTGGTCTCCGACACGGTGAGCATGACGACCTTCTGCTCGGGCGTGGCTGAAAGGATGCCGGCGAGCGCGTTGAGGCCGCCGCCCGGCATGCTGATGTCGAGCAGCAGGATATCCGGCGTGCTGGCGCGCGCCAGCCTTTCGGCGTCCTCGGCGCTGGCGCCTTCACCGACAAGCTCGAAGCCGCCTAGCTCGCCGAGGCTGCGCGCCACGCCCTCGCGAAACAGGGGGTGGTCGTCGACTATTGCGATGCGAATGGATGCGCTCACGGTTGCTCCTCGACAGACAAGGTGATCACCAATCTTGTTCCTTCCGGGCCGGACAGTGTCTCGAACTGCCCGCCTATGCTTTCGATGCGTTCCCTGAGGCCCGCAAGCCCAAGGCCTTCGCTTCGGGCCGGATCGAAGCCCGGGCCGGTGTCCAGCACCTCGACCAGGAGCTTGCCGCCCTTCGTAGTGGCTCTAACCTGCTGGTCCTTGCCCTTGCCATGCCGGAAGGCGTTGTTCAGGCCCTCCTGCACGAAGCGATAGATGCTGATCTTTTCCGAGGTGCCGAGCTCCGGCAAGCGCTCGGGCAACGTTAACAACACTTTGGTGTCGGTTCGGCGCTCATGCTCGGCCACCGCCAGCCGCAAAATATCGGCGATGGCCTGCGTCTCGATCTGCGGCAGCACCAGCCCGTTGCAGATGCCGCGTATCTCGCGCATCGCTTCCCCGAGCGTCTTGTGGATGCCGGCGATCTCGGCCTCGCGCAGCGAGTTCGACGTGGTCGGATCGACCAGCACCGGGCTGTCCATCCTGAGCGCGGCGAGCGCCACCAGTTGCGCCGGCCCGTCATGCAGGTCGGCGCCGATGCGCCTCAGGTACCGCTCGTTGATGGCGGTGGCGCGGCGCGAGGCGCGCTGCACGCGCTGGCGCAGCGACGAGTTCTGCGCCCCCCCCGCCTGCAGTTCGGAAACCTTGGCCTCGAGCGCAGCCTGCTGGGTGACGATGGTTCGGCTGCCGCGGAAAACGATGCCGGAGAGCAGGGCAAGCGCCGCCGCCGTGGCGCCCGCCACCACCAGCCAGCTCCACAACAGGGCCGAGTGCAGCGATTCCTCGAAGTCGCCGGACAATTCGTAGAATTCGGTCACCGCCACGACTTCGCCCGACCAGGGCTCGCGCACCGGGTTGTAGATTTCCAGCAGCGGAACGCCCATCGACCGCTCCTTGTCGTCTTCCTCGTCCTCGAGCCTGTTGTATTTGACCATCACGTTGCCGGCGAAAGCAGCGATGAGGTTGGCGTTGGGCTGGACCTGCCTGCCGATGAGGTCGGCATCCTTCGAATAGAGTATCGTGCCGTCCCGCCGCCACAACTTGAACGACACCAGCCTTTTCCCAAGCGCGCCCTGGCCGAGCGTTTCGTCCAGCGCTCGCTTGACGGTGTCGTCGAGCTCCTGGCTCTTGCGCATGTCAGGCAGCAACGGCGCGATCACGCTGTCGACATAGAGCGCGGTGGTCGCAGCTGAATTGTGCATGACGCCGTCACGGATCTGCGATGTCACCCATAGCCCGACCACGAGCATCACGGCTAGAAGGCCGATGCCGCCCGCGATCACGAACTGCCAGGCCAGCGAGAGCCCGCTCCAGATTCGTGCAAGTCGTTTTAAATACCTCCCAAACATCGACACCGCTCACCCACCCGTCCACGACAGTATAGGCAAGGGGAGGCAATAGCGACACCGACCTTGGTCCGTGCCCGTGGGGAAGGTTAATGGTGGGCGGTTTGCTGGCTCCAGCAGGCGCCTCCGATTCGCGATCGGAAAGCTGCCATGCTCGGCGATGGCAAAAGCCCGCGCCATCCTATTGACGGGGAGGACGCGGGCTGGTTGCCACCTGGACTTTGACCTTGCGGCTCTGCGATGCCGAGACAATCATCAATCGGGCCCGAGGTCCACCTCAAAAGACATATGCTTCGGCAGCGCGAGACGGCAGCCGGCGCCAGCCGCTCGCTGTCTTCCCGCCGTTCGTTGTAGACATGAATATACAGCGGCGGGCTCGTCGGATGGCCTGGCTCGCAACCCCATTCCCGTCGACCGCTGCATCCCGACATAAGCCGCTGGAGTCGCAGCACGATTTTGCCCCCAAAAGAAGTCAGGGCCAAGCTGTTGATGGGCTGGACAGCCCCCGGATATATAATGGGTTAAAACCTTGCGGCTCTTGGCAACGCATTATGGACGCCGGTACAAAAAAGCAAAAAAGAAATCAGCGGTTATCGCTCTTTGAGCTTGAGGCGCTGCGGGAAGCGTTCAGGCAGTCCGTTCGTGAGAACGACGTCGCGGAAGCGGAATGGGCGCAGCACGCCGAGCTTTTCGTCAAGAGAGCGCTTCAACAGGCAGCCGTCTCACGCGGGCTTGAGCGTTCCGGCGCTTGGACGCAATTCCAGGACGTGTGAGTGGTGAGGCTCGGCGCCCTCGCGGTAGTCTTCCGTCCGGAATTGCATCCAAACAAAGAGATGAAGCGCTTTGCCGTCTCCATGAAATGATGACGCTTCGGCGCCGGATGATTTCGGCATTATCGGTCGGACCATTGCGTTGGCGCATAGGACCTCAGCAACAATTGCGGACGCAAGGGGAAACGGACAGTCTATCCCTGCGCTGGCTTCCCCCCAAGGAAACCCAATGGTCGGCGCTTTAGCCCGGCTTGCCTGTCAAAGAGCCGTACTCTTTTACCGCCAAGGCAAGCCGGGCTACCCCAAACCGCCGATACGGCACGCTTCCATTTCGATACTTTTTCAGACACGCGCCAATGCAAAGAAACGCGCGCGGTGCGGGCGTTGTCACCTGCAAGGGGTCATGGTCGCGAACAGGAAATGCGTTGGGGAGACGTCCGATCGTCTCAAGCGACGGAACGAAAAGCGGGGCAGGCGCGTTTTCCGCTGCGATGTCGAAGACCTTTCAGCATCACAAGGCCGAAAGGCCTTTTCAGGCCCCGGTTGCCGATGTCGAGCGCCTGGCGCGCGCGCAAAAGAATGCCAGGCTGAAGGAGCTTCGCACCCACGCTTCGTGGCTGGTGCTCGATCCGCAGGCGCAGTTCCAGGAGGAGATCGACTGTTCGGCGTTGCTCGGCGACCTGTCGATCCGAAAGATCGTCCGCGAGGGCTAAGCTTCTATGGCTTTCAGCCTCAGGCCGGCTGTAGCCGGGCTGCGCCGTCCGCGCGCGATAGCTCGATCAGCCGCGCGATTGCCCAGGGCGTCATCAGCGCGAAGAAAGCCGCGACGTCGAGAAACATCGACCGCGCCAGATCGAACCCGCTGTGGTCGTAGCAGACTGCGAACTCCATACGCCTGACCCCTTGTTGACCCACCCATTGCGCATGTCGTCTCACGCGCTCGGCGAGCATGACCCTGATTTGCATCAAATACAAGAGGTAGCTAATTTAAACGCCTGGTGGGGCGCTGCTGGCACATGCGCAGCCAGGTCTGCTGGAGAGGCTAAAGCGCGTCGCGCTGAACCGGATTCAGGCGACGCGCTTTAAGTCTTTGTTTTGATGCATGTCGTTGTCCCAGAACCGAGCACACTTCTGTGCGACATGCATTAGGCCGGCTTCGGCCAGAAAAGCCAGATGAGGGCCAGCGCCGCCAGCGCCCAGAGCGCGATCATAAAGGCGAGTCCGGCCTTGCTTACCGGCTTCTCGCGTCGCATAGCATCTTCGCGGAATTCCTGCATCAGATGGGCCGGGACCAGCTTGACCGCGAGCATGATCCCGACAGGCACGATCAGCAGATCGTCCAGGTAGCCGATGATCGGGATGAAGTCCGGGATCAGGTCGACGGGGCTCAGTGCATAGGCGGCGACGGCGCCCGCAGTGGCTTTTGCGTACCAGGGCACACGTGGGTCTCGGGCGGCAATCCAGAGCGCCACCACGTCGCGCTTGAGCTTGCGCGCACACTGCTTAGCCGCATCGAGCATGGACATGTCGCTTATATACGGGTGCGCGGGTCTTCAGGCTATCTGGCGGTCGATGGCTCGGCCGCTCAGGCGCAATCCTTCATTTCCACAACTTCGACGCCGAGGCGGAAGGCCTGGCCATCGGCATAGGAGCGCGCATGCTGCTCGGCTTCGAAGGGGAAGATGAGCGTCGTGCCGTAGGCGGTGACGCGCACTGTCCATTTCTGGCCCCTGACGAGTTCAACGCCGTGAAGCTTCGCCGTAACCATCTCACCCTCCTCAGATCCGGCACTTCAGCGCCATCCGCATAACGTCGCTAAAGTCATTTGAATACAAATAATCCGACTCAATCGTGTCGTTACGGTGTCGATTCCGACATTGGGTCGTTTGCGTCCGTGAAATGGTTCACCGACAGCAGCGTTTTCTGCTGCCGGCCGCGAGCGGGCGGGATGGCCTGCTTGGAACCGCGACGGCCTCGTGCGGGTTAGAATGCTGGTTCACAAGGAGATCGCCATGATCCGCAAGCTGAAATCCGGCGAATACCGGCTCTATTCGCGCAAAATCGATCCCCGAACCGGCAAGCGCCGCAATCTAGGCACCTTCAAGTCGCGCGAAGCGGCGGAAAAGCACGAACGCGAAGTGCAGTATTTCAAGCGGCACTAGTCAGTTTTCGCGACAGGCGGCGATGGCGTCACCCATGCGGTGTCGGCGGGGTGCGCGGGCGAGGGTGGCCAGGCACGTTGGAGCCGATATGGTCGAGGTCGCAACGTCGCGTCACCATCTCGACCGACTTGGTGTCGACGCTCACGCGCCCCAGCACCTGCACGGTCGTGCGTCCGAGATCCTCGTCGACATGCACGACCTCGCCCTCCAGTCTGAGCTTGTCGCCCGTCTTGGCATTGGGCTCCACCATCGAATAATTATGGCTGTCCCCGTCGAGCTTCAGCGTCACGCGGTCATCGATGCGTTCGACCACCGTGGCGATGACAGCCACCCTGTCGCCTATCTCCACTGCCGGCCGTGTCATTGCGGCCTCCTTTCCGCCCCGCGCGGCATCTCGCCGACGGAGCCGGCTGGCGCCACGTTGAAAGCCGCCAGTCGCTGAAATAAACGGCAAAACAAGCATTTGGTTGCCGCCGACAGCCGCAGGCCGGTCCTTGCGGTCTTGGAAAAATTCGCCCCGATGTCACAGACGGGATTTCCGGCTCGTCATGGCAGCGACACCGCCTTCATGGGCAAGACAGCATTCAACCGCACCGGAACGAACATGGACATGAACACGGCAACGACATCGTCGACGCAACCGCGACCTTCCAGCAACGCGGGCCCAAGTTGGCAAAGCCGTCTCGTCGTGAGTCTGCTGCGACGTCTTCGCGTCAAGCGCAGGATGGCTTCAGCGGCTGTCGTCCGGGACTATGTGCGCAGACTGGCCGAGAAGCCGGTTTCCCACGATCGTCGCGGCGCTGCCGTCTATCTCAACCGCGTGCAATGGCGATCGAGCCAATGCCCTGGTCACCCGTTCGCGCGGGGCGCTGAGAATGTAGTTCGGCGTTTTGGGGAACAAGCCGTGCCGCATGTAAAGTCCCTGCAAGACACGATTGAAGGTGAACGTGATGAGAGCCTTGTGGGCCGCGCCGGATGTGCGGGCGTGCTCCATGGTGCGCTCCAGCAGCGTGTTGCCGATGCCGTGGTCCTGTCGGCCAGGATCGACGAACAGCTGGGCGAGGAACCAGACATCGCCGCAGACCCAGCTTCCAGGCGAAGCCCGCAATGCCCCCGTCATCTTCCGCCACCCAAAGGCCGTCGGGGTCATCCTCGAGCGAAAACAGCTGGAAATTGGGCGGGCTCATCGCCGCCATCGGGCCAAAGCCGTGCCGAACGGTAAGGTCGTTGATGCTGGCGACCACCAGCGCATCGGTGGCGGAAAGATCATCGGCGCGAGCAGGTCTGTAAACGAGCGACATGGAACAACCCCCGGGATAGAGCGCGAGCCGCAACGCCGACCATAGCAGCTATCCATGCTTGCCGTCTTGGCCGCCGGGCAACGACCGCATCGCTAGGGACGCCGGGGGCCGCGGTGACCCCCGGCATTGCACGCTGCCCCTCGAGCCGCCGGAGACAGGGCGACCGCATCGGCGCCGGCGGGGAAGCGCAGCGTGCCGGTCGTGTCGTTGACGGCCCGCCACACGCCCTCGGCGACATCGATTTCCCTGGTGGTCAGCGCCTTGGTCATGGCTGGATTTGCGAGATCGCCGAAGATTGCCTTGGCGAAGTCGGCATAAGCCTCGGGGATGAGGTCCTGGACATTTACGCCGGTGTTGGCGGTGAACCTTGTCGTCGGCCCGTAGCCAGGTTCGACCAGCTTGGCCAGCACGTTGAAGGGCGCGAGCTCCAGCGCCAGCGAGCCGGTGAACCCTTCGATGGCCTGCTTGCTGGCGGTGTAGGGCGCCGCCAGCGGGAAGGGCGCCAGCGTGGCGCTCGAGGTCACGCTGACGATGACGCCGGAGCGGCGTTCGCGCATCTGCGGAATGACAGCTTGGCACATGGCCATGACACCGAACGTGTTGGTCTCGAAGACCTTGCGGATATGCGCCATCGGGGTCGCCTCGAAGGCGCCGGCGACGCCGATGCCGGCATTGTTGACCAACGCGTCTATCGGACCCGCCGCTTCGACCGCCGCCGCGATGCTTTTGTCATCCGTCACGTCGAGCGGCAGGATGCGCAATGCTGGCGAAGCCGGCAGCACGTCCTGGCGTGGGCTTCGCATGGTGGCGACGACGTTCCAGCCGTTCGAGATAAAATGGCGCGCCGTCTCCAGGCCATAGCCCGAGGAAGCGCCGGTGATCAGGATGGTTTTCATGGGATCGTTCCTTGTTGCTCGGTTTTCACGGTGACAAGATTTACGGGCAGGGATCAGGACTATCTATAATTGACAGTCCATATTTTGTTTGTAAAAGTCCCGATATGGTCGATCCGCTCTCCGAAGTCATAGGCTTGCTCAGGCCGCGCGCCGTATTCACCAAGGGCATCAGCGGCGCCGGGCGCTGGGGTGTCCGCTACGCGGATTTCGGCCATCCAAGCTTCGCTGTCGTCATCGAGGGGGCATGCCGCCTTGCTGTGGACGGCCAGCCGCCCTTGACGCTGGAAGCCGGCGATTTCGTGCTGCTGCCGACCACACCTGGCTTCACCATGACGGGCTTCGAGCCCGTCGTTCCGACCCTCATCGACCCCAATCTCGCCGCGGCCGCCGCGGAAGAGGTGCGGCATGGCCGGCAGGACGGTCCGCCCGATCTGCGCATGCTCGGCGGCTATTTCCTGTTCGATACCGAGGATTCCGGCCTGCTGGTTTCGCTCCTGCCTGCTCAGGTGCATGTCCGCGGCGTCGAGCGGCTGTCGACCTTGGTCAAGTTGCTGATCGATGAGGCCACCGGGCAACATGCGGGGCGCGACCTTGTGCTCACCCGTCTTGTGGAAATCCTGCTGGTCGAATCCTTGCGCCAGACGCAGACGCCCGACGCGCCGGCCGGCCTGCTGCGCGGCCTGGGCGACGCGCGGCTGGCCGAGGCGATCCGCCTGATGCATGCCGATCCTGCGCGACCGTGGACAATTATCGAGCTGGCGAAGGAGGCAGCACTCTCGCGCTCCGCCTTCTTCGACCGCTTTATGCGCAGCGTCGGTGTGCCACCGATGGAATATCTGCTCGCCTGGCGCATGGCGCTGGCGAAAGACCTGCTCCGACGGCAGGAGGCGGATATCGCCGAGGTCGCCGAGCGCGTCGGTTATGGCTCCGCCAGCACCTTCAGCACCGCCTTCAGTCGCCATGTCGGCCAGCCGCCCGGGCGCTATGCCAGGGCGGCGGCGCATTAGCGACAGAGCAGTGCCACCCCAGCAAAGGCTTGGCCGGCCGATACCTGCCGTTGCGAGCGAAGCATTCTGGAAGCGAAATGTCAGGGTCTATTTGCACGTTGTGGTATCCAGGGGGATAGGATACCAGCATGACAGTACACAGCTCCTATCCCGATATCATCGTCCGGCTCAAGCGCGCGCACGGCCATCTCGCCGCGGTGCTCACAATGTTCGAGCAGGGCCGTTCCTGCCTCGATCTCGCGCAGCAGCTCCATGCCGTCGAAAGCGCCGTCGGCAACGCCAAGCGCGAGCTGATCCACGACCATATCGAGCATTGCCTTGTCGAAGGCGGCGAGCCGACCAGGGACACGCTCAAAGAGCTGAAGCAGCTCACCAAATATCTGTGAGGCGGCGATGTGGGAAAAGTTCTCGACTGGTTCGGCTTCGGCTCGCACGGACATGACCACGGCGGGCATGATCATGGCGGGCATGGCCACGACCATCACGGACCGCACGGCCACCCCATGGCGTGATCGACGCCACCATCGCCACCACAGATCGCGGCATATGGGCGATCAAATGGTCGTTCGCGATCCTGGCGATCACCGCCGCCCTGCAGATCGTCGTCGTCATGGTCTCGGGCAGCGTGGCGCTGCTTGCCGATACCATCCACAACATCGCCGACGCGACCACGGCCATTCCGCTCTGGATCGCTTTCGCGCTGGCCCGGCGCAAGCCGACCCGCACCTTCACCTACGGCCTCGGCCGGGTCGAGGAGCTTGCCGGCATCATCATCGTGCTCATCATCCTGGCGAGCGCGCTCGTCGCCGGATATGAGGCGGTCAGCCGCTTGTTCAACCCGCAGCCGGTCCAGTTCCTGGGCTGGCTTGCGGCTGCCGGCATCATCGGTTTCCTCGGCAACGAGGCGGTGGCCGTGTTCCGCATTCGTGTCGGCCGTCAGATCAACAGCGCCGCCTTGATCGCCGATGGCTATCACGCCCGCACCGACGGGCTCACCAGCCTCGCCGTCGTCGCCGGCGCGCTCGGCGTCTGGCTTGGCTATCCGCTGGCGGACCCGATCATCGGCCTCATCATCACCGTCGCCATCTTCGGCATCGTTTGGCAATCGGCGCGCTCGGTGCTGACGCGCATGCTGGACGGCGTCGAGCCCGGCCTCGTTGGCGAGATTCGCCACGCCGCCGACCGCGTCGCGGGGATCGAAAGAGTGGTCGACGCCAAGGCCCGCTGGCTCGGCCACAAGCTGCATGTCGATGTGGAGATCGCGGTCAATGACGGGCTGCTGCTTGCCGCAGCCAACAACATCGCTGCGTCGCTGAAGACCGAGCTCTTCGCGCATATTCCCGCGCTTGACGTCGCAACGGTGCGCTTTGCCGAGCCGGAAGCCGAGGGCGGTTACCACCATGCGCCCGACCCCTTCTTGGTCTCGGGCCAGCTCGCCAGCGGGCTGCTCGAGATCGTCGACACGCCGCAGGGCGAGCGCATGCGGCTGCGCCTGTCGCGTCACGCCGAAGGCCTGCGGGCGAACGTCGCCATCGAAAGGGCCGGCGGCGCGGTTGAAAGCCTGTCGCTGTCTCCGGTCGGCGGCGATCACCACTATCTGCAAAGCCTGGTCGCTCCGGCCGAGCCGCATGAGTTCAGCGCCAGGCTGCAACTGGCAGCGGGTGCCGACAGCGAGGATCTGCCCTTCGCCATGGCGGAACCGGAAGGCCATCACCATGAGCACGCGCATGGGTGAGACAGGCATTCTTGGAGTCGGCCCGCGATACACCTAACGTCCGGGGCTAGACTCTCCCAAGGCTGATCAGCGCCGTGCCTAGGATCGCCAGCAATGCGCCGGCCCAGGCTGCGGTTGTCGGCCTGTGCCCGCTGCGCAGCCACACCATCGGCAGGATGAGGACCGGCGTCATCGAGGACAGCGTCGAGATGATGCCGACATTGCCGGTGCGCAGCGCCGCCATCAGGCAGGACATGCCGAGCGAAGTGCGGACGAAGGCGGAAAGCACGGCAAGCCCGACCGTGCCGAACTGGACAGCCTCCCGTTTCCCCCTGCCGAACGGCGTCGCGCCAAGCGCGACGAACAGGATCACGGCGAGGCCCGAGCGCAGCGCCATCGCACTGAACGGCTCGACGCCGGCGGCCATGGCCGGCCGCGCCAGAAGCGTGCCGATCGCCTGGCCGAGCGCAGTTATTACGCCGAGGACGACGCCTGGTCCAAGGCGCCCGGTAAGCGGCGGGCCGGGCGCGGTGCTGACCGGCACGGTGGACGGGGTGACGACCGGCATCGCCGGCGCCAGGTCGCCGCGCTTGAGGAAGCGTCGCGGCATGCCGATCGCCAGCACGATGCCCGCAAGCACCAGTGCGACGCCCAGCGCCTGCCAGCGGCTGATGGTTTCGCCGAGCACGAGATAGCCGAGCGCGAGCGCGAAAGGCGAGGTGAGCGAGAACAGCAGCGCCGTGATGCGCGGGCCGACCGAATAGATGGTGGCGAAATAGGTCGTGCTGGCGATGCTGATGCCGGCGAAGCTCGATCCGGCAAGCAGCCAGAACTCCCTCGGTCCGATCGTGTGCCAGCCGCCGATCGCCAGCGACACCGAGCCGGTCATCACGAAGGTCGCGAGCATCTGCCAGCGGGCGAGCTGCAGCAAGGGAACGCGACCCTTGAGCTCGCTCAGGAACATGGAGCTCAGCGCGCTGCATATAGCGGCGGTGACGGCAAAGGCTTCGGGGGCGAACATGGCTGCTGGCGGCTGCGAATCCGGAGGCCGGACGATGCCGATGCTTACGCCAGCGCGCCGCAATGCGCTAGCCGGACTGGCGACGGCACGCCCCAGGCGTGGGCGCGGACACAGGGATGCCAAGGTTGGTCGAGGACGACTGCAGGCATTGCCCGGACATGGAAGCGAGGGTGCTGCTGCCCGTCGCTTCCAGGGCGTCATTCCAGTACGGGGGCGCTACAGGCGCTCTATTGCATGGCTGCTGCATGGCTGCGGGATTCATCCACAGGAACTCCCAAACATTGCCGTCCGGATCTTCGATGTGGCGGTTGAACATGAAACCGAGATCCTGCACCGGGTTTGGATCGGCACGGCCGTCTGCCGCAACGCCTTTCTCGATCACCGCATTGACCGCGTCCTTGCTGTCGACGGTCAGCGCGATCAGCATCTGGCTCTCGCGCTTGGCGTCGCCGATCGGCCGGGCTGTGAACTGGCTGTAGTGTTGATGCGTCAGCAACATGATCCCGATCGTTTGGGAGAACATGATCGAGCTGGCCTGATCATTCGAAAACTGCGGATTGAGCTTGCCGCCGATCGCGAGATAGAACTTGGTCGCTGCCTGCAGATCGCGCACCGGCAGATTGAGGAAGAGCATCTGGGTCAGCCGGCCTGAGCCAGTCAGACCGCGCGTGCGCGTCTCGCACCGAAGATCGACCACGCGGCCGTCATCAGAGCCGCGATCATGGCCAGCACGACCGCCAGGCTCGGCAGATGGAAGACCATCTCCCGCCATCTGGGCTCGACGACCGCGCCGGTGCTGAAGGCCTCGCCGCTGTACTGGCACAGGATCCAGGAGGCGCCGCTGCGCACCATGTCGGCATCGATGGCGGAGATCAGCGCCTTTGCCTCGTGCGCGGCCGACGGCATCGTCGCCATATAGGTCAGCAGCGCCTTGGCGGTGGCGAGATAGGCATGGCTGCATTCGTTGAACGGGCTTTCCTCGTCGCCGAGGCTGCCCGGCATCAGGCCCCATAGGCAGTATGTGAATTGCAGGTTGCCGTGATTGTAGAGCCGCCGGAAGGTCGGGTCGGTCACGGTCTGTGCTTGCGCAAGTGCGAGAATGTCGCCGCGGTAGCGCGCGATCACCGCCATCTGGCCGTGTGTGAGGCTGGGGATCTGGATGCCGGGGGGAGGCGGGGTCGAGGAGCCACTATGCGCTTGCGCCGATGCCGTGGCCAGAAGTGCCAACAGCAGCGCAGCCGAGCAATTCCAGGAAAAGTGTGCCGCGGTTTTCCGTCCGGAGTTGCGAGAAAACAAAAGACCAAAGTGGTTCAGCGGTCGTATCGACCGTTGAGCCAATTTGGCCGCCAGGGCGAGGAACCGTGGCGGCCGGTACATCGGATTTCAGGCGTAGCGCCGGGCAGGGCCGCGCTGGTCGCGCACCGCCACCACGCGCTCGGCAACCGCGCCGAAGCCGAGCCCGACGACGGTCCAGAGCACGAGCTGGATGCCGAGCGAGGCGACACGGAACTGCCAAAGCACCGTCGCCGAGAAGTTTTCAGGCACTTCGTTGATGTCGGGAAGCGCTGCCTTCACCAGCGCGAAGACGACGAGGAAGGCGAGGCCCGCGACGATCGAGGCGTTCCAGGCGCCGAGCTGCTTCCACAGCCGTTGGGCCAACCCCACCGCCGCCACCATGGCCGCGATCGAGACCACGATCATGATGAAGAACAGCTCGGTGCGGTAGCCGATGGTCTCGGCATTGCCGACCGCGGGCGGGTTGGCCGGATATTTGAGGCTGGGCACCACGATCACGGCCAGGAAGCCGAGCACCGCGATCAGCGCCGACGTGCCACGCGGCCCAAGCGAGCCCAGACGGCCATAGGCATAGGCAAAGACCAGCGAGAACAGTCCGCCGAGCGCGGCGCCGTAGACCAGCACGCCGGTTGCGAGACCGATGCCGGCCTGCGTGGAGCGGCTGACCATCTCGGGCTCCGGTGCCTCGCCGGCGGCCTGGGCCTGTGATTCCTCGAAGGCGATTGCCTTGTCGACCTGCGGCTCGCCATAGACGCGGGCAAAGGCGAACGCCAGAATCCCCGCAACCAGCCCGACAAGCATGCCGCGCAGCAAAAGTTTTCCAACCATGTCACTTATCCCTCTGAGCAATTCCAGGAAAAGTGCGTAGCGGTTTTCCGTCCGGAATTGCGTTCAACCAACCAAACAATTCCAGGAAAAGTGCGTAGCGGTTTTCCGTCCGGAATTGCGTTCAACCAACCAAGCAATTCCAGGAAAACTGCGTGCCGGTTTTCCGTCCGGAATCGCGTTAGACCAGAATCGAAAGCGAGTTCGGCGATGCCGAGCCGCTTTAGTGGCAGGGGAAGCCGAGCAGGTGGCGGCCGTCATGCACGAATTCGTGCACCGCCGTGCCGCGGATCAGCGACGTCGCGCCTTCTTCAGCCCCGACGAAATAGATGGCCAGCATCAAAAGCAGCCCGCCGAAGATAGCCCAGGGCAGAAGCTCGCGAACCGGAATCGCAACCGGACCGTAGCTGGGGGCGAAGGTGGTGTCGGACATATGGACCTCCCGTGGGATACTGCGTCCCGTTGATCGAACAATGCTGCGGAATAAGGCCTGACTTTCGGCTGATGCCGATCACAGTGGCGCGACCGTGCCGGATTCGCACCGGCTTCCAATCCCGTATAGCGCTAAAACACTTGTCAGCACTTCGTTCGCCTGTCAACGACATCTAATGGCCAACACGGCTTCGCGCGGCCGAAATTTCACTGGACCACGGAGTTTTGGGATGCTCGCCCGCCTGACGATGATCGCAAGCGGCGCGACGCAGGCCACGCGCAAGGGGCGCTTTCCGCGTGACGAGGCGCTGGAGCCGCGAGCCCTCGATCGCGCCGTCGCGGTGGCCGCTTCGCTGCGCCGCGCCGACCGCGTCTGGACAAGCCCGGCGCTGGCCGCGCGGCAGACGGCCGAGGCGCTCGGCCTTGATGCGACGGTCGAGCCGCTGCTTGGCGAGCAGGATTTCGGGCGCTGGGCCGGCCGAAGCTTCGAAGAGGTGCAGGCAGAGGACCCGGAAGGCATGGCGGCCTGGTTCGCCGACGCGGACGCGGCGCCCCATGGCGGCGAATCGCTTGCCGCCGTCGTCCGGCGCGTCGCCGCGCTGATGGAACACCTGGCCTCCGAGGGCGGCCACACCATGGCGCTCACGCATGCCGTGCCGATCCGCGCCGCCATGGTGCATGTGCTGGGTGCACCGCTCTCCTCGGTCTGGAAGGTCGACATCGAGCCGCTGTCGCACACCGAGTTCCGCAGTGACGGCCGCCGCTGGGTGCTGCATGCGAGCGGGTTCGCCCCCGGCGCGAAATAGCGCCGGAGAACCACTCTCCTGCGGAGGAGCCGCAGCGGGGCCAGGACGAGCTTCGCCGTTTCAGTGATCGCTAACGGAACGGAAACGCCTCGCCGCTATGGTGCTGCCCCGTGGCGAGAAGAGCCTCGCCCGAGGAGCCCGCCGGATATGGCCGATTATCCCGAGACCGAGCGCCGTCTTCATGTGCGCGAATTCGTGCTCAAGGAAGCCACGATCGTCGTCAATGGCGTCAGGATCGGCTGCTCGGTCAGGAATCAGCATGAGCAGGGTGCCGAATTGCGTATCGCCGCCGATGTGAACATCCCGGACCGCTTCCTGCTCGAGGTTCCGGCCGACGACATGGCCTATCGCGCCCTGGTACGATGGCGGCGCAACGACCGCGTCGGCGTGGCGCTCTACAGCAACGCGCCGAAGGACTGACGCGCGGCCGTCTCACCAATTCGTCATTTGATCCTGCCCTGGGTGACGTGCAACCGGGCACGCATGGAACGCAACCGGCGCGAGCGCGTTCATTGCTGCCGATCGACAGGGATTTACGAATGAGCAGGACAGCCGTTTGGGTGGCGCTGATCGCCATCGTTCTCGTGGGCCTTTACCTGTTGCAGGCCAATGGCATGATCAGATTTTAGCAGCCCGACCGACCGTCGCAGCAGCAGCGGCTCGCGCGGCAGCAAGGCTGGCTTGCCGCTGCCTGTTGCCTAAGCCAGAGGTCACGCGGCTTGCAGCTTGAAGGTCGTGTCGACAGCTCGACCTCGACGGCGCCGCCAACCAGGCTTAGCTAAGCTGGGCGATGCAGTTCCATGGTGGACCCCAAACCGTTCAGTAATATCAGCCACTGAAAGCATAGCCATGACGATCACGATCTATCACAATCCCGCTTGCGGCACCTCGCGCAACACGCTCGCCATAATCCGCGCCAGCGGCGAGGAGCCGGTTGTGGTCGAGTATCTGAAGACGCCGCCAAGCCGCGGGCGGCTGCTGGAACTGGTTGCGGCGATGGGGATCTCTGCGCGCGAGCTGTTGCGGGAGAAGGGGACGCCCTACGCCGAACTCGGCCTCGCCGATCCGAGATGGAGCGATGACGAGCTGATCGATTTCATGCTCGCCCATCCGATCCTGATCAACCGGCCGATTGTCGAAACGCCGAAGGGCACAAGGCTATGTCGGCCATCGGAGGTGGTGCTGCCGCTGCTCGACAATCCGGTGCATGAATTCGTCAAGGAGGATGGCGAGAAGGTCGCCTATACGCCGCCGGCTTGATGCAGGTCGTCCCGATGCGCTGGGTACCCGCGATGCCGGCGAAGCGCTTGCGGCATTCGGCTGGCGTCACGCCGATATGACGCGAAAAGGGGCGGGCGCAGCGTGTCGCCGCAGCCCTGCCGAACTTTACATTTTTGTAAATTGCCCTTGGCGGTTAATTCGCGATACGGCTCGCCAGCGGTTCGGCTCGGCTATCCGCGTGATGGGCACTTCCGGATGAGTGGGCCGAGCCGAATTCAACTTGGGAGAACGCTATGATTCGCAAGGTTCTGGTTGCAGCTTCGGTTGTTGCGCTTTTCAGCATGCCGGCATTTGCGGCCACGCAGTATTGGGTGGCAAAGGATGCCACGACCAAGAAATGCTCGGTGGTTTCCACGAAACCCGACGGCAAGAAACTGACCGACGCCGGGACGAAGGCCTACACGTCCCAGGCCAATGCCGAAAAGGCGCTGAAGATGCTGAAAGACTGCAAGTAAGCTTGCAGTCAGAAATCTGCGCCCGCTTCGGCATGCCGAAGCGGGCTTTTTATTCGCCGGGCGGCCTGTCGCCGCACATCTTTCCACGAATTGCGCCGATGCATGTCGCTCAAAGTGCGCCGTGGTTTGGCTGAGCGGCATGGATCGAACAAGACTTGAAACGAGTAGCGAATCCGAAAGATCGCGACGCGCTTAGAAACGGAAATTCACGAAGGCCTTCAGCGTGTGGAAAGCGACGTCGTCCTTGATCGTCAGCCCCTCGCCATTGTCGAGTATCTGCTTCGAGCCAAGGTCCACATAGGCATATTCGGTGCCGAAGGAGATGCGATCGGTGATGGCGTGCTCGAGGCCTGCGCCGATCGTCCAGCCGGCGCGTGTCTGCTCCTCGTTGAACACAGTCGTCCCGCCAACGGTCAGCGTCTGCTCGGTCTTGCCGAAGGCGAGGCCGCCATGGCCGTAGACGAGCGTGCGGTCCCAGGCGTGCCCCAGCCGCGCGCGCACGGTGCCAAGATATTTGACGTCCACTTCGCCATTGAAGATCTCGGTGCCGTCCACCGAGGCCGTTACCGAAGCGCCGTAGCTGGATGCGGCGATGTCCGCCACGGCACCGATCACCCAGCGGTTGTCAAACTGCCAATCATAGCCTGCCTGGACGCCGCCGAGGAAACCGCTCGCGGAAATCTCGAACGCGCCATTGATCGGCGGCGGGTTTCCGTCGGCAAAGATCTGCCGCGAATTGAGGTTCATGTCGCCTACGGCAAACGAACCGAACCCGCCGAAATAGGGCCCCGTCCAGTTGAAGCTCTCCTCCGCCGGCGGCATCGGAGCTGCTTCCGGGGCGAGCGCATCGGCCGCGAAAGCGCTGCCGGCGGCAAGAACGATCGCCATGGCGGCCATGGACGTGGGTATGATCTTCATCGGATACGTTCCTCGTTGGATTGCCAGTTCAAAAATTGCGTCCACATTCCTTCCCGCTCATGCATGAGCGGGCCTCCGGGGCCGTCAGCCAATTTGCGAAGACATGCCCGCTCATTGCGGACGTGAAAATCGAGTAGCGCCCCTTCAACGCACCGCTAGCAGAGAAAATCCGGGTGCGTGTGGCGAATACGGAAGTCAAAATTGCAATAACGGAACAGTTGTTGTTCCAGAATTTCAGTCTTGCAAATTTGTCACACTTAACTCATTTTCATAAAGCTGAGAGACCATTTCGGATCGGGCTCGAGCCACGACGGAAATGAGGGTTCTCAAGCGTCAGCGGACAGGCAAACGCCAATTGCGGGCCGACGCCGTCCAACTTCAGGCGGTCTTCGACAGGGAGCACGATGCCGAGCGCTGATCGGGTGGCTACATTCTCGGCCGACGACATTCCCCTAGATCACCGGGACGAGTACATTCGCGATTTCTATGGTCGCATCCAGATGCGATTGGACATCACGCCACGTGCCGACACGCCTCTCAAATTCTCGGCCCGCACCCTGATTCTGCCTGAGATGAATCTCACCAAGGGCACCGTCTCTCCCATGGTCTGGGAGCGCAACAGCGCCCTGATTGCCGACGGCAACGACGATATCATCCTGTCCTGGAACAAGGGCGGCTACCGCTTCACCATGCCCGGGCGTGGCGACTTCAGCACCGATCCCGGCACCGCCGCCATCTTCCCGATGGACCGGCGCTACTCGGTCGTCAGCGAGGATTCGCAATGGACCATGGCGCTTCAGTTCAAGCGCTCGCTGCTGGCCCCGCTGGTGAAGAACCTCGACGACGTGCGTCCCGACAGTCTCGGCCGCACGCTCCCGGCCCACCGGTTGCTGTTCGATTACCTCTGGTCCCTGCTGCATATGGACGGCCCCGAGACGCTCGCGCCTCTCGCTTCCCGCCATATCACCGATCTTCTCGCCGTCTCCTTCGGTGGCATGGAGGCCCATACGCATCCTCCCGGTGTTCGCGCGGCAAGGCTTGCGGGCATCAAGCAGCACATCGCCCGCAATCTCACCGATCCCGGGCTCAATGCCGCGCAGATATCGCGCAAGTTCGGGATCAGCGAACGCTATGTCCGCCAGCTCTTTGCCGGGGAAGGCACAAGCTTTTCCGACTATGTCAACGGCGAGCGGCTCGCCTATGTCCATAGCTGCCTCACCGATCGCCGACAGCTGCTGCGGCGCATCGCCGACATCGCCTTTGAGGTCGGCTTCAACGAGCCATCGACGTTCTATCGGCAGTTCCGGCTGCGCTACGGCATAACGCCGACGGAAGTACGTGCCTTGACCGAGAAGGCGTGCAACAGCTGAAGTGCATGGCGGCCGTTGCCGGCATCCTTGTCCGATGCCGCGCACCAATGTGTTGTCCGCAGCCTGACTCCATTTGTCCACCGCCAGCGTCTCGTTGAGCACGGCGGCCAGATGCAGGCCGCCGAGCGCGAGCTGCTGGATGGCGACCGGCGAGAACTGGTCGAAATAGGCCTGGTCGAGGATCACTGCGTGCGGGTTGTCGGACTTGATCACCGTGCCCTGCGGCAGCGCGCGATAGGCGTCTTCCGCCCTTTCGTGGCATTCGGCCAGCCACTTTTCCGGCGTTTGGTCGGCGGCAGGCATCGGCGTGAGATGCGGGATGACGTCGGTCTCGAGATCGAGCGCCACCTTGCCCCAGTCATAGTATTTGAACAGGATCAGGCTTGAATCCCACGCCGCATGCGTCGCCAGGTTTCGAGGCCAGCGGAATATCGATGAAATGCCAGTTCGACGTCTCCTTGTGGTCGGCGCGATAATCGTCGGCCCAGCTTGCCACCGTGGCCAGCGAGACGGTGGCCGGCGGCTTGAGCTTCAGATGCGAGCGCAAGAGCCGCTCGATCACGTCATAGGTGTTTTGGTTCAGCCTATGCTGCGCGATCTCGGCGATCACCGCATGCCCTTCCTGGCCCCAGCCCAGCGCCTGTCCGCACATCGCCCCGCCCATCACCGTTGTCGTCAAGCAAAATGCCGCCGCGCCCTTCCACGTCATCGCCTTGCCTCCTCCAGACCAGAAGTTCCGATATGCAAGTACAATGGAAGCTCGTGACACAGACATGAACGATCTCACGGACGCGAAATTCGTGTGAACCGGCAATCTGGGTTGAAGGGCGTCAGGCCGATGATCAATATTGCCACGTGCAAAAAAGCCGGGCCGACAACGCCGGCCCGGACTCTTCATTCATTCCTAACTGCAACGCGTCAGTCGCGATGCTCCGGCATCGCCTTCAACTGGTCCTTCGTCCAACTGGTGACGGCATGCACGTCGCCGTCCTCGTCGCGCATGAAATCGAGCTGGCTGGCTGTGACAGCCACCGGCTTGGCGCCGATGCCGAGGAAGCCGCCGACATCGATGACGACCTGGCTGCCGTGCAGGTGGTCGACCGAGCCGATCTTCTCGTCATCGGGGCCGTAGATGGTCGCGCCTTCGAGGATGTCGGGCGTGAGCTCGGCATTGGTCAGTCTTACGTGGCTGGTGTGATCCATGACGCATCTCCTGTGGTTGTACAGGGGATGAACCTCCGATGGAGCCGAGGGTTCCGCCGACGGAGCGAAAAGCGAGCGCTCTCAGCGAAGTGCTGCCCATGTCGTCACGAGGATGAGGACAAGCGTGACCAGCGCGCCCGAGACATAAAGTATAGTCCTGACGCTGCCGCCCTTGGCGGCGTTCCCGCCGCGCAGGTAGATGGCCATGTGGACGAGGCGTATCGCCAGGTGGACCCACACCAGAACGGCGAGCGTCACCGGCCCGACGCCCACCATCATCGCCAGCAGCACGGGCACGACGAAGGGGGCCAGCGCCTCGACGGAGTTCATGTGGACACGATCGATCCGGTAGAGCGGATTATCGTCGTCCGCCGGGATGACCGGGCCAGAAAGCTTGCCCGCAAATCCCTTGGACGAGCCGGAATGGACCGCCAGCGCCACCGACAGGAGACAGAGCGCAAGCACGCCGAGGGTGCTCAACCAATAGGCTTCCATTGTCGCTCTCCTTCCAATCGCTGTCGTGCGGCCATGTCCTTCGGCAACCGGGGAGATGATGTCAGGCCGCCCGGGTAAAAAGCGCCTGGTACCGCTGCAGGTAGAGCGGCCAGCCCTGATCGCTGTCGACCCCGCCGCGCACGCTTTCCCAGCCCTGGCCATGCCGTTCGAGATGGCGGTGCTCGATTTCGACACGGGTGCGGTTTTCCGCCTCGGCCGTGAAACGGACTTCCCACTCGCTTGTGCGGGCGAGGTCGGTTTCGATCTGCCAGCGCGGGCTTATGTCCCAGCTCAAGAGCAGCCGGTTCGGCGGCTCATAGGCGAGCACGCGGGCGAAGCGGCACTCCGAGCCGTCGACGCCGCGATCATAGACATGGCCGCCGACTTTGCGTTCGAAGATCGTTTCCGCGATCGGCACGGTTAGCAAATTGTGCTCGCGCGGTTTGAAGCTGCCGAAATCCTCGGTGAACACCTTGAAGGCGCGCGCGATGGGCGCCGCGACGACGACCGAATGTTTCACGGGTGCGGGTACCGGCTGCCTGATCATGTTTCGTCCTCCGTCGGTTGCTCGACACGCTGCGCGTAGGCCGCGAGCGTCTTCACCCAGAACTGGTCGATCTCCGCCCGGAAGGCCGCGAGGCCGTCCGGGTCGATCCGGTAGATGCGTTCCTTGCCCGAGCGCGTGTCAGCCACCAGCCCGGCATCCTTGAGCACCTTCAGATGCTGCGAAACTGCAGGCCGGGTGACAGGCAACACATTGGCCAACCCGCTCACCGAACTGGGTCGGTCGACCAGTAGTTCGAAGATCGTGCGCCGTGTCGGATCCCCGAGCGCTGTCCAGTATTTCGCGTTAGTGGCCACTAACGCGAAAACTAGGGCGAAGGAGTTGCCCTGTCAACCCGGATGCAGAGGTGCATGCCGCGTGCAGCCGCCGCGCGTGCCCTGGGGGCATGCCCGTGGTTCTCATCGGGGAGCGCAGGTGGGTTGATTGCCGGCTTGTCAGTTGCGCCGCTTCGCCTTCAGACTCCGCGCCGCTTGCTCGATCGCCGCGCGATCGTTGCCCAGACGGTCGAGCAGTTCCTGCGCCTCGTCGCCCGAAATGCCTGTGCGCATGGCAAGCGCCTCCACCGTCAGCACATCCGCGCTGTCGATCTCGCGCGTTTCGGGCAGGGCATCGCCCGCCGTCAGCGGCAAGGCCGCCTCGCGGTCGATCTCCAACTCGGCCTGTTGCCAGTGCCGTTCATGATTGCCGAGGATACCGCCCTCGCGTTGAAATATCTCGTAGGCGCGCTGCCTGATCTTCCCGGTACGATCGTCGTCCATCGCCGTTCCTCCTTGCGTGTCACAAGAACGCAGGACAGGGCGGAACGATCCGCGTCGTTCACGAAGTGATCGACCGGCTCACGGCCCGTATATCGCCACCGGCTTGCCGAACATGCCGGGCTCCGGCTTTACGCCCAGCCCCGGCCGCTGCGGCACCGCGATGTGGCCTTGCTTGATGACGACCGGGTGCTTCTGGTCGAAATGGCCCTTGATGTATTCCTGGGCGATCCAGGCGCCTTCCATGCGGCGCGGCTCGACCGTGGCGGCCAGATGCACGCAGGCCGCCGCGATGATGTCGCCGCCCCAGGCGTCGTCGCAACTGTGCGGCAGCGAGCGGATGGCGCAGAGGTCGCGCACCGTCGTCATCTTGGTGAGACCGCCGAGGCGGGTGACCTTGAAGCCGAAGCCGTCGGCGATGCCGAGCGAGATTGCCCTGAGCACCGCGTTCTGGTCCTCGGTGCTCTCGTCGAGATAGACGGGGTGCGTGACGCGACCCTTCAGCGTCGCGATCTCGTCCATCGTGTTGCAGGGCTGTTCGAAGACGAACGGGATCGCCTGGCAGAGCCGGTCGAGATGGATCGCTGCGGCGACCGTCATGCCCCGGTTGCCGTCGACGGCGATACGCGCTTTGTAGCCGACCGCTTCCCAGACCTTGTGGACGACGGCCACGTCCTCTTCAAGATTGCGCCCGCCGATCTTCACCTGCAGGCGCGGATAGCCGGCCTTTACCTTGTCGGCGGCGATCCTTGCCGTCTCGTCTGGCGGGCCGACGATCAGCGAATAATAGGCCGGCACGCGATCCGTCAGCGCCCCGCCCAATAGCGTCGAGACCGGCACGCCGAGTTTCTGGCCGAGCAGGTCGAGGAAGGCCATGTCGAAGGCGGCCTTGGCATAGCCGTGACCGTTCAGCCGTTCGTCCATCTGCTTCGACAGCAGCCTGATCGAGGCGATCTCGGATCCGATCAAGCCGGGCGCGATTTCGGCGATCGCGGCGCGGGCGCCCAGCGCATGATGCGGCTGGTAGACCGGGCCGATCGGGCAGGTCTCGCCCCATCCGGCAAAACCGTCATCGGTGACGATCTCGACAAGTGTGGAGTCCAGCGCCTCCACATCGGCGCTGGCCATGCGGTAGACGCCGTTCTTGACCGGCAGCTCCGCCGAATAGACGTTGATCCGATCGATGCGCATGCTCGGCTTCCCTCAAGAATGCATTCGGCGGTCAGTTCTCGACGGCTACATCCGTGCTCTGGCCGAGGTCGGGTCGTAAGGCGAATCCGCGATCACTTCAGCGACCTTCCAGTCGCCCAGGATCGCGACGTCCAGCTTGGTGCCGGGCCTGGAAAAACGCTCGGGCAGCAACGCCAGCGCCACGTCATGCCCGAGCGCGTAGCCATAGCCGCCGGACGTGATGCGTCCGACCAGCGCGCCGTCGCTGTAGAGCCCCTCATTGGCAAGCGTGCTGGCGCCGTCGGTGTCGATCCTGAGCGTCACCGAGCGGCGCTGGTCGTTGCGCTCCTTGTATTTCTTGACCGCGTCGCGCCCGACGAAGTCGCCCTTGTCGAGCCGGATGAAGCGCTCAAGCCCGCTCTCCAGCGCGTTGAGCTCAGGGTTCATGTCGCGGTACATGGCGCGATAGGATTTTTCGAGCCGAAGCGACTCCAGCGCATGCAGCCCGACCAGCCGCAGGCCATGCTTCTCGCCCTCCTTCAGGATCGCATCGAGCAACTGCCCCTGGTAGGGCAGGGGATGGTAAAGTTCCCAGCCGAGCTCGCCTTCATAGTTGACGCGCAGCAGCCGCACGTCGCTGGCCAGAGCCACATTGCCGGTCTTGACGCCGAACCACGGGAAGCTTTCGTTGGAAAGGTCGATCTCGGTCAGCGGCTGCAGCACGTCGCGCGCCTTGGGGCCGACGACCGTGAAACAGCCGCGGTCGTTGGTGACGTTCTTCAAGGACACGCTGCCGTCGGCGGGCAGCAGCCTCGACAGGTCGTCGAAATTCCAGCGCTCGGCGCGCGGCGTCGAGATCAGGTAGAACAGGTCTTCGCCAAGCCGCGCCACCATATATTCAGCCTGCACGCCGCCGCTGGCGGTCAGTTGATGCGCCAGCGTCACCTTGCCGACCGCCGGCAGGCGATTGGCGATGATCCTGTCCAGCCATTGGGCCGCGCCTTGTCCCGACACTTCGAACTTGGTCATCGGCGTCATCTCGACCAGGCCGACGGCGTTGCGCACCGCCAGCACCTCCTCGCCGACGAGGTTCCCCTTGGGCGTCCAGCGCCAGCTATGCTGGTCCTTGGCCTCGACCCCGTCGCGCGCGAACCAGTTGGGCATCTCCCAGCCATTGAGCACGCCCCAGACCGCACCGAGCTCCGTCAGCCTGTCATAGGACGGGGCCGTCTTCTGCGGCCGCGCGGCGGGCATGTCCTGCCCCGGATATTTCTGCTCGGCATGGGTGCCCCAGGCCTCGCGCACCCTCTCGCGCGTCCATTCCTTGTTGGCGTAGTCGCCGAAACGGCGCGGGTCGAGGTCGGAGACATCGAGGCTGTTGCCGCCCTCGACGATCCGCTCCGACAGATAATAGCCGATCGTGCCGCCCCACAGGATGCCGCCGGGCACGCCTTCGGCGAGCCACACATTGGGCAGCCCCCAGGCCGGCCCCATCAAAGGCAGCTCGTCCGCTGTCATCTGGAAAGGGCCGCGCACATTGGCCTTGATGCCGACGCGGCGGAGCGCCGGCACCAGCTGCAGCGCCTGTTCCCAGTTCCACGACACCGCGTCGAAATCCTCTTCGAGAAGGTCGGCGCCGAACCAGGCGGGAACGCCGTCCTCGGCGAACAGCTTCAGGTTCGCCGTGCGCTCATAGGGCCCGAACATCAGCCCGTCGCCTTCCTCGCGCAGATAGCCCTCGAAACCTTCGTCACGCAGGATCGGCATTTCGGGCCGGCCGGCGCGCTTGCGCTCCACCACCTCCGGCACCGCTTCGGTGATCCAGTATTGATGCAGGATCGGGATCGCCGGGATATCGAGGCCGAGCAGCGCTCCGGTCTGGCGCGCGTAATTGCCGGTGGCGCAAATCACATGCTCGCAGGTGATGTCGCCCTTGTTGGTCTCAACCAGCCACTCGCCGCCGGCGGTCCGCTTGAAGCCGGTCACCTCGGTGTTGAGATAGACTTTTGCGCCCAGATCCCGCGCGCCCTTGGCCATCGCGTGTGTGACGTCGGCCGGCGCGATATGGCCGTCGTCGGGATGGTAGAGCGCGCCGAGCATTTCTTTGTTGTCGAGCAGCGGCCAGAGTTTTCGCGCCTCGTCGGGCGTGAGCAGCTGCGCCCGCATGCCCTGCACCTCGGCAACGCTCATATAGCTCTTATACTCGTCGAGCCGGTCCCTCGAATTGGCGATGCGCAGCTGCCCGCATTTGTGCCAGCCGACCGGCTGTCCGGTATCGGCCTCCAGCCCCTCATAGATCTCGATCGTCTTGTTGATCATCCGCCCGACATTGATGTTGCGGGCATAGGAAGGGATCAGTCCCGCCGCATGCCAGGTCGACCCCGCGGTGAGCTGCGTGCGTTCGAGCAGCGCGACGTCGGTCCAGCCGCGCTTGGCCAGGCCATAGAGAATACCCGCGCCGACGCAGCCGCCGCCAACGATCACCACCCGCGCATGTGTCTGCATCAAATCACCAATTCGGCCGGATTGAGAAAAACCGCGGTCGAAGCTACAGGCGTGAAAAGCCCGTGTAACGTCTTCAAAAATTAGGGGTCATGATAAGCTGGATTTATGCAGCGGCCTGCCTGCCGGGTTGCGAGCGGCGCCAGTCACTGGGCTTGCCCATCCTGCGCTGTCTCGTCCTTGAAGTCGACCTTCGTTCCCGGCTTGACCATGGCGGCGACGTCTTCGGCGTCCCAGTTGGTCATCCGGATACAGCCATGCGAGAAGGTGGTCCCGATCTTGCCCGGGTCGGGCGTGCCGTGGATGCCGTAGCTCTCGATCGAAAGGTCGATCCACACCGATCCGACGGGGTTGTTGGGTCCCTTGGCGATGGTGAAGGGGCGCTTGGTCTTCACCCCCTTGAAGGCGAATTTCGGATTATAGTGATAGGTCGGATTGTGCACCACGCGCTTGACCTCGGCCGCGCCGCTCGGCGCCGGTTTTTCCTCGCTGCCGATAGAGGCCGGGTAGACGGCAGTCGCCTTGCCCGACGCATCGAGGGCGCGCACCTGGCGGGATGCCTTGTCAACTTCGACGCTCACAATCTGTGAAGGAGGATCGCGGCGGCCGATATCGGGCACGACCAGGGTCGTGCCCGCCTTGCTGAATCCCGCGCGGAGGTTGAGCATCCTCAGCAATTGTTCGCTGACATGAAACCGCTCCGCCAGCTTCTCCCGCGCGTTGCGATAGCCGAGATGTTTCAGGCGGGCCATACTTTCCATGCGGGTGGGGATACGTCTGGTGAAGGGACCGCGCACATCCTTGGCCGTGACCTCGTATGTCGTCAGCACCGGGCCGGCGGACGTTGCTGCGAGCTTGTCCCAGGTCTCCCGTGTAAGCTTGCCGGCGGAAGGCAGTCCGTTCGCCGCCTGGAAGGCCGCGACAGCCTTGGTGAAGTTCTGTGAAACACGGCCGTCGATCAGGCCGGGCGAGAAGCGGGCGCGATCCAGAAGCACCTGCGCCTTGAGCAGCATCGGGCTGACGCCGCTGGGTTGGCCTTCGGCGAATTGAGCCTGGTTGACCGTATCCAGATCCAGCTTGGCTGCTCGCGCGACGCCGCACGCGAACGCGAGCGCCACTGCGACAACAACAAGGAACCTGACCATCGAGATCGCTCCGGGACCGCGACAAAGATCTGTTCCTATGACGCGGCAGCTCCGATCTGGTTCCTGTCGAGGGAAATGCTTGAAGGTTGTCGCGGCGGTCTTGGCTGCAATTGCAACGAAAGGTGAGAGGCGGCGTTGGTCGCCTCTCCAGTCAAGCATGCCGGGGCTGGGCCGTTCCCGTTGCGGGAGGCACTGCTGCATCCTCGATGAGGATGTCCTTCCTGCGGGCAAAGGCGACGAAAACACCCCTTGCTGTTTCCGCATCGACATCTCCAGCCAGGGCGGCCTTGCAGGCACGGATCGCAGCCTTCTGCTCGGGGCTGTTGCCGCACCAGTCGATGACGAATTGATAGGCGTCCACGACGGTGTTCAACTGACGCGGAAATCCCAGTCCTACCCAGACGCGGATTGGCTTTTCGAACGGTTTTGCGAGCATAGCGAACTTCCTCGATCCGCGACGACGCTAGGCGCTGAGCCCGCCGCCTTTGCCGCCTTTGCCGATCATCCAGGGCAGGGCGGTGCTCACCTCTTCCTGGATTTTGGCGGATTTCGCGAAACCGCAAAATGCCTCTCTGGCGGCGGTCAGCGGAAACCCGCTGTCGAATGCCCGCCGGCAGGCGCGCAGCGCCGTTTCATAGATCGGCCCACGCCTGTTCTTGGGCCATTCATAGAGAAATTCCAGGGCGTCTTCGAGGCAAGCGATTTCCTGGATGAGGCTGTTCCCGCTCTTGACGAAAACAGGGCTGTCGAACATCCGATCGTTCATAAGATCCTCCAAGTCGAACGAACAATTTGAGTTTGAAGGGGCGGAGACCGCGGCGGTCCGCGCCCTGGCTGCGATATGGGTTTATGAGTTTGAGCCGTCAAGGACTTGGTGGATGTGGCCATGTCCTACTGGCAAGCCCAATGTTCTGCGCGCCGTTTGGTCGATCAGGCGACACGCAAGCCGTCGTCGTCGGCCTTCTCAGCGACTGGAATTGAGCTTCTGTATTCGCCCCTTATCCAGCCGGAACACGCCGTTCGTACCGCCTTGCTGCTCGAAATCGGTTTGAAGCTCGTCCCACGTACCGAGATATTCGCCGCACTCGGCGCAATGGATCGCTGTTGCGGGTTGAGCACCGGCCGGGATCTGCAGACGGATGGTGCCGCAAAACGGGCATTCCAGTTTGTGGTCTAGATATTCGCCAGCCATTTTGCGGAGCATCGCGCAATCGGGACGTCTTCGCAAGCAGGGGATTTTCGATGAGCTTTGCTTCGGCCGGCTCGATTATCTGACCAGCCGAGAGCCCTCTGTTAAAGCGGCCCAATCTCGCCAAACAGCCAATCCCGAAACGCCTTCACCTTGCGCTGGCGGATCGCTTCCGGCGGGTAGACCAGATAGAAGCTGGAGACCGCCTTCAGCGCGTGGTCGAAAGGCCGCACCAGCCGCCCCGTTGCGAGGTCTGCCGAGACCAACATGGTGCGGCCGAGCACCACGCCTTCGCCCTGCACGGCCGATTCCACCGCGAATGTGGCGGAATCGAAGGTGAGGCCGCTGTTCGGGTCGACGCCCTCGACGCCGGCGCTGGCCAGCCACGCGGCCCAGTCGATGCGGTAGCCGTCGCGGATCAGCGTGTGGTGCTTGAGGTCTCGCGGCGTCTTCAGTGGATGCGGCCCCTCCAGAAGCTTCGGGCTGCAGACGGGAAACACTTCCTCGCCGGTAAGGAACTCGGAGGTCAGTCCGTGATAGTGGCCGGCGCCATAGCGGATGGCGACGTCGATGCCGTCGCCACGGAAATTGGTCAGCCTGCCCGTGGTCGAGACGCGCACGTCGATATCGCCATGCGCGCGGTGAAAACGGTAGAGCCTCGGCACCAGCCACTTTCCGGCAAAGCCGTCAGAAGTGCTGACGTTGAGCGTCGAGCCGGAATGGCGCGAGGTCGCGGTTTGCGTCGCCAGCGCGAGCTGGTCGAGGGCCTCGCGCACGGCAACCGCATAGGGCTTGCCGACAGGGGTGAGCCGCACCGAGCGCGTTGCGCGTTCGAAGAGCTGCACGCCGAGCTGCTCCTCCAGATGCTTTATCGCCCGGCTGACGGCGCCATGCGTGAGATTGAGCTCGTCCGCGGCCCTGGAAAAATTCAGGTGGCGAGCGGCGGCCTCGAAGGCCGGGAGGGCATTGAGCGGCGGCAGTCTGCGGGTCATGGCGAGAGCGATCTGTGAGTTATGGTAACAAATCCTTGCCAAATTTTGGTTTGTCCGTCGAGCTTGTTCCAGCCAAAAATCCTCACAGAATTTGTGATCAACGCTCACTCAAGCCTGCGAGGACGCCATGGTTACCGTTCATCCCTTCCTGTGGTTCAACCTGGACGCCGAAGCCGCGCGCGACTTCTATCTCTCGGTCTTCAAGAACAGCCGGGCGCTCGGCTCGATCGAGTTCACCGACAAGCCGCACGCGATCTTCGACTTTGAGCTCGAAGGCCAGCGCTTCACCGCTTTGAACGCTGGCGGGGTGCCGCCCTTCAACGAGCGCATCTCGCTCTACATCGAGACCGAAGACCAGGCCGAGACCGACTATTTCTGGAGCGCGCTCACCGCCGGCGGCGGCTCGGAACAGCCCTGCGGCTGGCTGAAGGACAAGTTCGGCGTCTACTGGCAGGTCATTCCCAGTAAAGCCTTGCGGCTGATGAACGACCCTGACCGCGCGAAGGCCGGCCGGGCGCGCCAGGCGATGTATTCGATGAAGAAGATCATCCTCGCCGACATCGAAGCGGCCCATGCCGGTCGCGCCTGATTTCGAAACCCATCACGGAAAGACGGAGAAGACCCATGAGCAGTATCACGGGAAAGAAGATCATTGTCGTCGGCGGCAGTTCCGGCATCGGCTTCGGCGTCGCGGGCGCCGCACTTGAAAGCGGCGCGGAAGTGGTGATTGCCGGCCGCTCCAGCGACAGGCTGAAGGCCGCCGAAATGCGGCTCCCCGAGTCGGGGCGCGTGACGGGCATCGCCGCCGACATGGCCAACGAGGCGGACGTCGCTCGCCTGTTCGATGCGGTCGGCGCCTTCGATCATCTGGTGGCGACGGCCGGCACGCCGCCACCCAACGATCCGATCGGCGAGACCGACATGGATTCCGTGCGCGGCTTCGTCGACGGCAAGCTGATCGGCGCCGTGATGCTCGCCAAGCACGCCGTGCGCACGCTGAACAAAGGTGGCTCGATGATCTTCACCTCCGGCATCAACAAGGACCGCCCGCCGGTCCCGGGCGGCTCGGTGGTCTCGGCGGTCGCCGGTTCCTTCAGCTATTTCGCCCGCGCGCTCGCGCTGGAGCTTGCGCCGACCCGCGTCAACATCGTCTCGCCCGGTTGGGTCGACACCGAGATGTGGGACGAGATCGTCGGCGCGGCCAAGACGGGCTATTTCAATGAGATGGGCGCCCGCATCCCGGCCGGCAGGATCGCCAGGCCCGCCGACATCGCGCCGGCCTATCTCTATCTGATGCAGAACGCGTTCATGACCGGCGAGACCATCCACATCGACGGTGGGCAGCGGTTGGTGTGAGGGGGCAAGGCCGAACCTCTGTCTGAGGATCCGGCCTCACTTGTGGCTGTCCGAGAGTCGCCGCCAGATCTTCGCCTAACATGGCGTTTCCCGCGAAACGCTAATATACATGACACCCGAATGAGCAATGCCTCCGCCTCGTCGAGGAATGCCATGCGAAGGGTCATCGTCGCCGCCATGTGCCTTGCCGCCGCGACAGGCGCCAACGCCCATGACTGGTACGAAAACAAGGTCGACCCGGTAACGAACTTCAAATGCTGCGGCGGCACCGATTGCCGCCCCATACCGGAGTCTTCGGTGCAGTCCACGGCCAATGGCGGCTACGTCTATTTGCCCGATGGATTCAACATCCCGCGCGAACGCGTGCAGGAGTCACCGGACGGCCGATACCATATCTGCGAGAACAAATACGTCATCACCAACCAGCCCTATTTGCGCTGCTTCTTCGCGCCGCGCCTTAAAGTATCCCGGTTGCTCACGCAGTAACCGGTGGATTTTCGATTCCCGTCCGCACATCTTATCCTTGCAGGAAACCAAGCTTTAGCGCCTGAAAGCATAGTCTAGGCGTCTCGGTTTCCTGTTTGGCCTTAGCCTGTCGGTCCTGGCTGCGGTCACCGCAATCTGGATAGTCGCGTCCGGAGGTTCGACAGGAATGCGCTGTTCATGCTGTTGGTGTCGCTGATCGCGATCATCGTGTGGGCGAGACTGAAAACCGACACTATGACTCCAAAGTGCCACGACAACTCCGTCGCTGTTATTTTAGACTAACGTAATATGTTGCCCGATTTCATCATGCCGGCGCGGAATATCCGGACCAGCCGCATGTCGAACAAAAGTACTTGCCCGGCAATTGGGTCCCGCTAAAGAATGCAATCGTTGAATCTGTCCGATGCAAGGTCGGTCGGATACTGCGGGTGGAAATGGCAAGATGAATGTCGGTTGTTTGCTGGCGGGGCGCGGCAGCGCCGGCCAAAAGATTGTCTTGGCCCTGCTGCTCAGTTCCACCAGCCAGGCCGCTTACGCCGCGTGCTCGATGGTCAGCACGACGATCACCTGCGCCCCAGGCCCCGTCACCAACGACTTTGTGAGCAACATCGACGGCGTGACGTTCAATGTGCAGAGCGGCGCCGCTCTGGGCGTCGACCCGGCCTTTCCAACCGACGCGCTTACGCTCTCCGGCAATGGCATAACGCTTACGAACCAAGGTACCATCGATCCGCTGGCGGGTGGTCTAAGCAGTTCCGCCGAGGGCGGCGCGGTCCTCGGCAACAATACCCTCGGCGGCAACGCCATCATTGTCGACAACAAATCCGGCGGCGTCATCAACGGTCTCGCGAACAGCGCATCCACAAGTTTCGGCGGCCAGGCGCTTGTCGTGCAGAATGCCCGGGGCGGCACGACCTCGATAACCAACAGCGGCACCATCGGCATGTCGGTGCTCGATGCGGGCACCGCGGACGATTCGGTGGCTGTCATAGTTTATGGCGGCGGCAACATCCAATTCACCAACAGCGGCACGATTACCGGCCGCGTCGTCTTCGGTGCCTCCGGGATCGGCGGAAACAGCTTCGTCAATGCCGGCACCGTCAATGGCAGCGTCTATCTCGGCGACACCGCGGCCTTCAACACGTTCACAGCGGTGTCCGGGTCGAGCGTGACCAGCAATGGCAACGCCGCCGAGACCTCGGTCGCCGGCGTCGGCGAGGTCGCGGCGGCGGGAACGGTTGATGCCGGAATAGGCACTGCCACCGCGCTCGTGCTGCAGAATTCGACGACCGGTCCGGGGTCTGGCACCGGAGGCGCGGTGACCACAATCAGCGCTTCAACCTATCTGCATTTCGAACATCTGGAGATCAACAGCGGCACGTGGAACCTTCAGGGCGCCGTAGCCAGCCATGACGCAACGATCAATGACGGCCTCGTCAATTTCGATAATGCCGGTGCATTCGGTAACAGTACCTTGACCGTGAATGGCGGCGCTATCGCCGCCTCGGTGGCCAATCTGAACCTTGCCAACGCCATCTCGTTAAGCAGCGGCACGCGTCTGACGCTGGCGGGAACCAATCCCTTCGAACTGAGCGGGATGATCACCGGCGGTGGCGGATTGACCATCAACGACACCGGCGTGGTGAAGCTGAGTGGCGCGAACCTCTTTGCCGGCGGCGTCAATCTGAACGCCGGCGGCATCATACTGGGCAATGCCGGCGCGTTGGGATCTGGCACGCTGACCGTCGGTGGCAACGCTTCGCTCAACTCCACAGGGGCCTCTTTCAACGTCGCCAACAACATTGTTCTCAACGCCGGCAGCACGCTGACCCTGGCGGGCAACAACGCGCTGGCCCTCAACGGGTCCCTGTCCGGCATCGGAAATCTGACCAAGAACGGCGCGGGAACTCTGACGCTCGGCGGAGCCAGCTCCTTTGCCGGCACGTTCGACATTGCGGCCGGTACGGTGGCCATGGGCGGCGTCGGCAGCCTTTCGCAATCCATTGCCTTGAAGCTCAGCGGCCCGGGCGCCGGTCTCGACATGTCCGCGGCCGATCAGACCATGGGCTCGCTCGCCGGCGCGGCGGGCACCAGCGTTACGCTCGGAAGCAAGACGCTTACCGTGGGCGGCCTGGGCACCGACACCGCGATGAATGGAACGATCGGCGGTGCCGGCAAACTGATCAAAACCGGCGGCGGGATCCTGACCTTGGGCGGCGCCAACACTTACGGCGGCGGCACGACGATCCAGGCGGGCACGATCAAGCTTGGCTCTGGTGGGTTTATCGGCCCCGGCGCCCTCGACACCACCAATGCCGGCACCTTCGATCTTGGCGGTCACAGCCAGATCGTGGCGACGCTGGACGGCCTGACTGGCAGCTTTGTCACCAATTCGGCGGCGGGCGCCAGCTCGCTCTTGGTCTCCGGTTCAGGCACTTTCGGCGGCATTATCCAGAACGGCGCCGGCACGGTGGCGCTGACTAAGTCCGACTCCGGCACGCTGACGCTGAACGGCGTGAACACCTACACCGGGCTGACGACGGTTTCGGGCGGCACACTGATCGTCGGCGGCGACGGCCATTCGAGCGCGGCCATCGCCGGCAACGTTCTGGTCGGAAACGGCGGCACGCTCGGTGGCCACGGCAGCGTCGGATCGACGATAGTCAATTCGGGCGGCACGCTGGCGCCGGGTGCTTCGATCGGCACCTTGACGGTCAACGGCGACCTGTCCATCGGTGACGGCGCGACGCTCGATTTCGAGTTCGGCGCACCGGGGGCCAACTTCAGCACGCCCGGCCAAAGCGACAGCGTCGACGTCACCGGCAACCTGTCGATAGGCAGCTCGACGCTCAAGGTCACAGACACCGGCGACATGGGACCGGGCCTGTATAACCTCTTCACATGGGGCGGCACGCTGACCATCACCGGCGGCGGTTTTGCTCCACCCGCTGGCGCTTCGATTCAGATTCTGACCGTCGACAAGAAGATCAACCTGATCAACACCGCCGGGTTGACGCTCAACTTCTGGAACGCCGATGGCCTGGCGAACAGCACCCAGCTTGGCGGCGGCAGTGGCACCTGGTCGCGCACCTCGCCGGTCTGGACGAATGCGAACGGCTCGGTCACTGCCCCGATGGCCCCGCAACCTGGCTTCGCTATTTTCGGCGGGGCCGCCGGCATGGTCAACGTAGATAATTCGGACGGAGCCGTCGCCGCGACCGGTATGCAGTTCGCCGCCGACGGCTATCGCCTGACGGGCGACCCGCTGAGCCTGGTGGCTGATGCCGATCATCCGGCACCGGTGGAGATAAGGGTCGGCGACGGCAGCGCTGGCTCGGCGGCATGGACGGCGACCATCGACAATGTGCTAGCCGGCACGGATGGATTGAAAAAGACCGGCGCCGGCACGCTGGTGCTCAACGGCGCCAACATCTATTCCGGCGGCACCACGCTGGCGGCCGGCGTGCTGTCGGTCTCCTCGGACGCCAATCTCGGCGATGCCGCGGGCGGGCTGACCCTCAATGGCGGCACGCTCAGGGTCACCGGAACGGCCGACACCGGCACGACCCGCGCCGTGACGCTGACCGGCGACGGTGTGATCGACATCGCCGACGCAGGCAACCAGTTCTTGCTGAACCAGGTCGTCGGCGGCGCCGGCAGCCTGACCAAAGAGGGCGCCGGCACGCTCAGGCTTGGCGGCGCGAACAGTTACGCTGGCGCGACCACGATCGCCGCCGGCACTCTTGCGCTGACGGGAACCGGATCGATCGCCGCGAGCTCGAGCCTGACCATCGATGGCGGTGCCTTCGATCTGACCGGCCTCGCCGGCGATGCCAGCGTCAACAATCTCTCCGGCAGCGGCGGCGCGCTGAAGCTCGGCGCCGGCACGCTGACCGTCGGCCAGAGCCTCGACGGTTCGTTCGCAGGCACGCTCTCCGGCGCCGGCGGGTTCACCAAGAGCGGCTCGGCCAAGCTCACCTATGACGGCGATGGTTCAGCCTTCACCGGTCTGACGACGGTAGCCGGCGGCACGCTGGTCGTCGGCTCGACCGCGGGCAGCACGGCAAAGCTCGGTGGTTCGCTCACCGTCGGCGACACGGCGACGCTGATGGGCTACGGCAAAATCGGTTCGGGCACCGGCAGCACCGTCACCGTGGCTTCCGGCGGCACGGTCTCGCCGGGCGGCTCGATCGGCACGCTGACCATCGACGGCAATTATGTGCAGCAGGCCGGCTCGACCTATTTCGCCGAGATCGCGCCCGACGGCACCTCGGACCTGATCTCGGTGACCGGCACCGCCACCATCGAAGGCGGCACCGTCTACGCCTCGAAGGCCACCGGCAGCTATACGCCCGGAACCAACTACAAGATCCTGACGGCGGCCAAGGGGGTCAGCGGCGCCTATGACACGCTCGACCAGAACACGCCCTTCGTCGATCTCAAGCTCACCTACGATCCGACCTCGGTCTATATCAGGGCCGTGCGCAACAATGTCGACTTCTGCGCCGTGGCGGGCAGCGCCAACCAATGCGCCGTGGCCGATGCCGTGCAAGGCCTGGGCGACGGCAACGTGCTGTTCGACGCGGTTGCCGGCGTGCCCAGCGCTGACGCGGCGCGTTCGGCTTTCGACCAATTGTCGGGCGGCATCCACGCTTCGGGCAGGAGCGTGCTGATCGAGACCAGCCAGCTCATCGGCGACATCATCGATGCACGCCTGCGCTCCGCCTTCGGCGCTGTCGCCGCCGCTTCTGCACCTGTCATCGCCTATGGCGAGGAAGGCACCGACAATCGCGCCACGGCCGCGATCGATGCCGCGCTCGCTCCGGCCGACACTTTGGCGCCCGCGGCCTGGGGCAACGCCTTCGGCGACTGGGGGCATCTGGACGGCGGCGTCTCCTCGTCCACAGGTGGCTTCCTCACCGGCATCGACGCAGCGCTTGGCCGCGGCTGGCGCGCCGGCGTCGTCGCCGGCTACAGCCACACCAGCTTCGACGCCGACATGTCGTCCGGCAACAGCCAGAATTGGCATCTCGGCCTCTATGGCGGCGGCCAGTGGGGCGCGCTGGGCCTGCGGGCGGGGGCGGCCTATACCTGGCACGACATATCGACCGCGCGCAGTGTCGACTTCCCCGGCTTCAGCGACCATCTGTCGGCCGACTACAACGCCGGCACGGCGCAAGCCTTCGGCGAGCTGGCCTACGATTTGAAAGCTGGATCGGTCGGCCTCGAGCCCTTTGCCAATCTCGCCTACATCAACCTGCACAGCGATGGCTTCGCCGAGAAGGGCGGCGCGGCGGCGCTCACCAGCCCGTCCTCGACCACCGACGCCACCTTCACCACGCTCGGCCTGCGCGCTTCGACCGATTTCAGCCTCGGCTCGATGACGGCGACCGCGCGCGGCACGCTGGGCTGGCGTCACGCCTACGATGCCAAGGCCGAGGCCGTCTTCACCATCGACGGCTCCGATCCCTTCGTCATCACCGCTCCGATCGCCAGGGATGCCGCCCTGGTCGAGGCCGGCCTCGACCTTGCGCTCTCGCCCAACGCCACGCTCGGCCTCGACTATCGCGGCCAGCTCGCCTCGGGCGCCAGCCAGAACGGGTTCAATGCAAGGCTGGATGTGAGATTTTAGAGCAATTCCAGGAAAAGTGTGAGCGGTTTTCCGTCCGGAATTGCTTAAAAAACAAAGAGATAGTGGGGACGGGCGCCGGAATTCTATGCGCGATCGCTACAGCAGCGTCGGCACAGCCAGCACCATACCGGTCGGAACCGGCTGCAATTCCTTTCAATTTGACGGGCTCGATTAATCGAAGTGCAGGCCTGTCGCGGTAAACTCCCGGGCCTGTTGTTGGCTGGGGCGTTAGAAATGCAGCGTATGATCGAGTGGTTTTGTGCCGATGAATCTGGCGCGACAGCGATAGAGTATGCGCTCATTGGAGTGCTCGTCGCCGTGGCGATCCTAGTGGGCGCGACCTCGCTGGGTGGTGCATTGAATGCCCAATTCGTCAACATCGCGAGTTCCGTGAGCAACGCGATCGCGCCGTAGGCGGCTTTCCGCCTGCGGGATGCTGTGGCGATTGGATGCGGCGGGGCCAGCCGGAAAAGCCGGCTTGTTATGTCAAATGCCGCGCCGGACGCTCGGTCTGCGCGTATCCGAAATAGTCCATGATCTCCCGCGCTTCGCCTGCCTCGAAGCGGCAGGCCACTTCCGTCGGCAGGCTGGATCGCCAGTTCCCCCTGTAGTCGGTGATCGGCTGGTTCACCTGCGTGTGCCGGCGAGCGGAATGCGCCGTGCGCACCGCTTTTTCCCGCCCCCACACGACGGGCTGCTGGTGATAGTTCAGAATGCCTGGGTCGAAGGCCACGCCGATGAAGCGGCATAGCCGTTCGATGGAGAGCGCCGGCGATTCGATGAAGTCCTCATAACGCCACAGGATGCTTTCGCCCTTTTCGACGCGCAGCATCGAGGCCTTGCTGTCGGCGATCCATCTTTGGAAAGCCTTGTCGAAATCGCCGTCGTAACGCTGTCCGAGCGAAGCCACGATATCCCTGCCGTCGCGTGTGACGACGATAAAGCGCGCGCCCGGGATCGTCTCGATTATCTGCCTTGTGTAGTGGATATGGTTCGGCGTCTTTTCGACCCAGATGCTGCGGCGTGAAATTGCCGCTTGCAATAAGATCAGGCTTAGCTTGGTCCATCGCGCGCCGTTTCGGGAGACGAAAGCACTTGTCTCGCGCCGAATGGCGAAAATATCAGGATGGGCGGCCAATATCCGGGCGAGCAAGGTCGACCCCGTATGTCCACAACCGCAAATGAATATAGAAACCCTGGGCTTCGGAAGAAGCCGCACCACACCCCTATTCACGATTTTATTCTCCCCCGGAAATTTTAATGAACCTTTTTCTTCCGGGGATTGCAATAGGAAATGCTTATATCCGGTCGGCGACGAACAGCCAATTGCCGCTGACGACGGCGATCTGGAGGGCGGGGCAAGCGCCGGACATCCTGCTGGTCCAGCCGGCGGAAACAACCAGAACATTCTGCCGTCATGTCAAACGCGATGCCGAAGCGCCTCGACGATCACCGCCATGGCAGGCGAGAGCTGTCGCCGGCTCGGGTAGTAGAGGTGGTAGCCCGGGAAGGGCAGGCTCCAGTCGTCGAGCACCAGCTTGAGCCGGCCCTCGGCCAGGTGCTGGCTGACGAGGTCTTCCGGGACGTAGGCGATGCCGTAGCCGGCGAGCGCGGCGTCGACCATGGGGATGGTCGTGTTGAAGGTCAGCTGGCCGTCCACCCGGACCCTGAGCTCGCGGCCCTTCTTCTCGAACTCCCAGGCATAGAGCCCGCCAAACGACGCCTGCCGCAGGCAGATGCAATCATGCGCGACCAGGTCCTGCGGTGCCCTCAGGATGGGGCGGCGAGAAAAATAGTCCGGCGAGGCGACGGCCACCAGCCGCCAGTCGGGGCCGATGCGCACCGCGATCATGTCCTTGTCGACGCTCTCGCCGAGCCGCACGCCGGCATCGAAGCGCTCCTCGACGATGTTGCGCATGCCGTTGTCGCTGTAGAGCTCGACGCGCAGGTCGGGATAGTCGCGCAGCATCGGCTGCAGCTTCGGCCAGACGATCATCCGCAGCGCATGGTCCGAGAGCGTGATGCGCACCGTGCCTGCGGGCCTGTCGCGGAACGCGACAAGGCTCGAAAGGTCGGACTCTATGCCTTCGAACCGCGGGATGAGCGACTGGTAGAGCCGCTCGCCCGCTTCCGTGGGCGCCACGCTGCGCGTCGTGCGGGTGAGCAGGCGTACGCCGAGCCGCGCCTCCAATTGCTTGATCGTATGGCTGAGCGTTGATTGCGACGTCCCGAGCTCGGCCGCCGCCCTGGTGAAGCTGCGCGCCCTGGCCACCGTCAGGAACCACAGCAAATCCTTCAGATCCTCGCGCTGCATAGGCACCATCCTGGCTCGGCCGCTCGCTTCAAGCCGTGGCGATTCGTGGCCGCTGCTCGTCAATTCATATCAAGAATGGATAAGTCCATGCAGATTGCAATGGCTAATCCGGATAGTGCCGGTGCTTTATATACCCGCCAACGCAATGACTGGAGGGCCCGACGGCGGGCCGCGGCGCATGGACACGACCTACGACAGCCAACTGGTGAAAGCCCAAGCGGTGAAAGCATCGAGCGCCTGGACAGCGGTGACATGTCTGTCGCTGCTCACCTTCGTGCTGGTGGCTTCGGAGTTCATGCCGGTCAGCCTGCTGACCCCCATCGCCAATGAACTTGCCATCTCCGAGGGCCAGGCGGGCCAGGCGATCTCCATCTCGGGCTTCTTCGCTGTCCTCACCAGCCTGTTTGGCAACGGGCTGTTGTCGCGGCTGGACCGGCGAACCGTCATTGTCCTCTACACGGCCATCCTCGTGGTCTCCGGCCTGGCGATCACCTTCGCGCCGAACTATCTCATGTTCATGTTCGGCCGGGCCTTGATCGGCGTTTCGATCGGCGGCTTCTGGTCTTTGTCCACTGCCATCCTGGCCCGCATCGTGCCTGGCGCCGACCTGCCCAAGGCGATCGCCATGCTGCAGGGCGGAACAGCCTTTGCCGCGGTCATCGCGGCGCCGCTCGGCAGCTTTCTCGGCGGACTGATCGGCTGGCGCGGCGCCTTCTTCATCGTCGTTCCGATCGGCCTCGTCGCGATCGTCTGGCAACTCGCCGTCCTGCCGAAAATGCCCGCCGGTGGGCAGGCTTCGGTCGGCAAAATGCTCGGCTTGCTCGGCAATCGCCTCTTCGCCATCGGCATGGCGGCCACCACGCTCGCCTTCATGGGCCAGTTCGCACTCTCCACCTATCTGCGCCCCTTCCTCGAAGGCGTCACCGGCCTCGGCGTGAACACGTTGTCGATGGCGCTTCTTGGCCTAGGGCTCGCCGGCTTGGTGGGGACATCGCTGGTCGGCTTCATCCTTCGCACGCATCTCGGCGCGGTGCTGATCGGCCTGCCGACGGTTCTGGCGGTCATCGCGTTGTCGCTGATCGCGCTCGGTCCGTTCGCCACCGCGACCGCTGCCTTGCTGATCGGCTGGGGCCTGTTCACGACGCCGATCCCGGTCGCCTGGAACACCTGGATGACCAAGGTGATCCCCAACGATCTCGAGGCGGGCGGCGGTCTGCAGGTCGCGCTGATCCAGTTCGCCATCACCTTCGGCGCGTTTGCGGGTGGGCTGCTGTTCGACGCCGCCGGCTGGTGGAGCCCGTTCGCGCTCGGCGCCGTGCTGCTTCTGGGGTCGGCGCTGCTTGCCGCCGCAGCGACAGCACGCGGGAGCAGTCATTGATGAAGCGGCAATCGTTCAGCCGGCGAACGCTGCTCTGCGCGGCGCTGGCAACCATGGTCTCGCCGCGGCCGGCCAACAGCCAACAGGGCAGGGACCCGGCTAACCAGGAGCCGACCGACATGAGGATCAGGATGACGTTCGATGGCCGGACCATGACCGCCACGCTCCACGACAATCCTTCGGCGCAGGATTTCTTCTCGATGCTGCCGCTCGACCTCAAGATCGAGGACTACGCGCATAACGAGAAGATTGCCTACCTGCCGCGCAAGCTGACCGAGGAGGGCAGCGGTCCGTTTGGCAACGAGCAGCCCTACGACCTTTGCTACTTCATGCCCTGGGGCAACCTGGCAATGTTCTACGCCGGCTATCGCCATCCCGGGCTGATCAGGCTCGGCCGCTTCGACGAGGGCCGGGAGACCTTGCACAGTCGTGGCGCCTTCCCCCTTCACATCGAACGCATTTGACGACGTAAAGGAGATCACCATGGACATTCTTCGCGCGGGCACCAGGCCTTCGGGCAAGGGCCCCTCCGACTGGTTCACCGGCACGGTCCGCATCGATCCGCTCTTCAATCCCTTCGACGCCGCGCGGGTGCAGGGCGCGCAGGTGACTTTCGAGCCCGGCGCCCGCACCGCCTGGCACACGCACCCGCTCGGACAGACGCTGATGGTCGTCTCCGGCCGTGGCCGCGTGCAGCGCGCGGGCGGCCCCGTCGAGGAGATCCGGCCCGGCGACATCGTCTGGTTCGCGCCCGGCGAAAAGCACTGGCACGGCGCGTCGCCCGAGACCGCCATGACCCATATCGCCCTCCAGGAGGTCAAGGACGGCAAGGTCGTCGACTGGCTGGAACATGTCAGCGACGCCGATTACGGCGCCTGACCCGATTGACGAAAGGAAAGCAAAAATGCTTGCAACCGTCCTTCACAAGCCCGGCGACATCCGCTGCGAGGCAGTCGCCGACCCGAAAATTCTGCGTCCGACGGACGCCATCATCAAGCTCTCGGCAAGCTGCATCTGCGGCTCTGACCTGTGGCCTTATCGCGGACTGCAGTCGGTCGACGGGCCGATGCATATGGGTCATGAGTATTGCGGCATCGTCGTCGAGGTGGGCAGCGAGGTGCGCAATGTCCGCCCCGGCCAGTTCGTCGTCGGCTCCTTCTGCCTCTCCGACAACACCTGCCCGCATTGCCGCTTCGGCTTCCAGTCCTCCTGCGAGCAGCGCGAGTTCATGAGCGGCGCCCAGGCGCCTTACGCCCGCGTGCCGCTGGCCGACGGGACGCTGGTGGCAACTTCCGAGGTTCCGCTGGCCGAGCTTATCCCTGACTTGCTGGCCGTGTCCGACGTGCTCGGCACCGGCTGGTACGCGGCCGACGCGGCCGAGGTCCGCGAAGGCTCGACGGTCGTGGTTGTCGGCGATGGCGCGGTCGGCCTGATGGGCGTGCTCGCGGCTAGGGAGATGGGCGCCGAGCGCATCATCGCCATGAGCCGCCATGCGAGCCGCCAGAGGCTCGCCCGCGAGTTCGGCGCCACCGACATCGTGGCCGAGCGCGGCGAGGAAGGCATTGCGCGCGTCAAGGAACTGACCAAGGGGGTCGGTGCGGATTCGGTGTTGGAATGCGTCGGCACGGGAGAATCCTTCGACCAGGCGCTGGCCTGCTCGCGGCCCGGCGGCACGATCGGCTATGTCGGCGTGCCGCATGGCGTGAGCTTCGACGGTCAAAAACTGTTTTTCGGCCAGAAGCGCATGCTGGGCGGCCCGGCGCCGGTGCGCCGCTTCCTGCCCGACCTGATGGAGCGCGTGCTGCAAGACCGCATCAAGCCAGGCAAGGTCTTCGACCTCAAGCTGCCGCTGGCCGAGGTGGCGGAAGGCTACCGCGCAATGGACGAGCGCCGCGCGATCAAGGTCATGCTTGAGGTCTAGAGCATGATCCCGAAAAGTGGAAACCGGTTTTCGGAGAAGATCATGCTCCAACAAAGAGTTAGATCAAGGATGGCGGTTTGGCGAAACGTCATCCTTATCTAGGCGCGGGCGATGGTCGCGATGGACACCACAGGCAATGGAAGCGGAACCATGGCGGGGCTGCTGCCGATCATGGCGGCTGTCTTCGCCGGCTTCCTGCTGATCGGCCTGGCGCTGCCGGTCCTGCCACTGCACCTTCACCAGGGGCTAGGCTTAGGACCCTTCGCCGTCGGATTGGTGACGGGCAGCCAGTTCGTCGCCTCGCTTTTGTCGCGGATCGGCGCTGGAAACTATGCCGATACGCGCGGCGGCAAGCGGGCCGCCGTCGTCGGCCTGATCGCCGCCGCCTTGGCCGGATTCATCTATCTAGGATCGCTCGCATTGCTCGACCGGCCAACGGCGTCCGCGTCCATGCTGTTCGTCGGCCGGGCCGTGCTGGGGGCGGCGGAAAGCTTCATCATCACGGGCGGCGTGGCCTGGGGGCTGGCTCTTGCGGGTGGACGGCACTCCGGCAAGGTCATCGCCTGGGTAGGCACCGCGATGTTCGCCGCGCTGGCGCTCGGCGCGCCCGTCGGATCCGCGCTCTATGCAGCCGGAGGCTTCGCCGCGATCGCCCTCGCCACGATCGTTCTGCCGCTTGCAACCCTCCTCGCCACACTGCCGATGCGCGGCATCAGGCCGGCCGGCGCCACGGCTCGGCAATCCTGGATGAGCGTCGCGCAAGCCGTCTGGCTTCCCGGCGTAGGAGCGGCTCTCAGCAGCCTCGGCTATGGCGCGATCCTGTCCTTCGCGGCGCTGCTCTTTTCCGAGCGCGGCTGGCATCCCGTCTGGCTCCCCTTCACGGCCTACGCGGTGTCGCTGATCGCGGCGCGGCTCTGTTTCGGCCAGTTGCCTGACAGGCTTGGAGGCGCCCGCGTCGCCGCAATCTTCGTGGCCGTCGAAGCGGTGGGCCTGCTGTTGATCTGGTTGGCGCCCGGACCGGTTGTTGCAACGGTGGGAGCAGGCCTGACGGGCCTCGGATATTCGCTCGTCTATCCCGGTCTCGGCGCCGAGGCCGTGAGCCATCTTCCGTCAGACAGCCGCGGCCTTGCCATGGGGCTCTACACTGTCTTCCTCGATGTGGCGCTCGGCTTCGGCAGTCCGGCGCTCGGTCTGGTGGCCGCGTCGGCGGGGCTGCAATTCGTCTTCCTTGTCGTCGCAGCGGCGGCGCTTCCGGCGTTTGCCGTCGCGCTCATGCTTATCCGCAGGCGAGTTGCATACCGGAGGGCAGCCTAGATCGGCCAGGCGGGGACCGGTTTCCCGCGATACAGGATGGCAAGACCCCAGACGCAGCGTACGAGGAAGCAGCCAAGGCCGACCACGCCTGCCAGCATGACATAGCCGGCCCATGCCACTGCGCCGTCCACGCCCGGCAGCATGAGGATGATCGCGGCGAGCGAGAGCAGGAATATCAGTATGCTGCGCAGCTGAAATCCGTAGTGGCTGCGAAGCCATGGCGGCGTATCGCGTCGGAGCAGACCCAGGCACGCCATCACGGCGGCGATCGGCACCGTGACGATGCCGACCGCCATCAGCGCCACGGCGAGCAGGATATAGATGGTAAGGGCTCTCCCGCCCTCGTCATGGTCGCCGGTCCCAGCTTGCAATCCCCGCTTCAGTGTCGGGGCACCTCGGCCCAAAGCTTCTTGGCGAAGCCACGCTTGTCGAGCGCCCACACCGTGCCGCTGACCACCGCCTTTCCGTTCTGGCAAGTGTAGGCATAGAGAGCATCGTGGCCGGTCGACACCATCGGCGGGGTGTCGCCGTTCTTCGCCGTCTTGCAGTATTCGGCTGCGCCGGGATTGTTGCGCTCGGCATTGATCTTGGCGCAGGGCAGATTGGCGCCGATGAAGCAGGTCAGCACCTTGCCGTCCATGCAGCGGTAGTTGGCCTCGGTCTGGAGCTCGGATTCCTCCGGCGCAGACTTGGCGTCGGGGAACAGCTTCTTGAATGCCTTGACCGTGCCGGCATAGAGCCCGTGCGAGTAGGGACGGACCGTGTCGTCGTTCTTCACCTGCCGGCAGAGCTTGTAGAGGTCTTCCGCAGGCGCGGCCTTGGCAGGCGCGGCTGTGCCGGCGGCGAAGGCAAGCAACGCCAATACGGACGAGGCGATGAATCCGAGCGTCGAAAGGCGGAATACAGTCATTTTTTTGACCTCCTCAGGAAAACACGCAGGATTTGGCGTCGGCGCCGCAGATGAGGCGCCTGGCAATCTGGATGAGGAACGCCTGCAGCCTGATTGTCACCAGCCAGTAGCCGGCGCCGACGGCGGCGGCCATCATCAGCGGCAGCGCAACGGCGAATGCTTTCGCCGGGCCCGAGGCGGTGGATGCCGGGCTGATATAAACGGCCATGGTGACGAAGGCGCTGACGACATAGAGCCAGATCGATTTGGACCCGACGAGCCGCCGCACGATCTCGATGCCGATGGCGAAGAAAAGCATCAGGTAAACCATGCTCAAAGTGTAGAGCAGGCCGCCCGTCAGGAAAGATTGGTCCACGGATCGGCCGAAGTCTACTGAAGGCCCCGGCACGAACGAGATGAGATAGGCAAGGCCGGCGGCGGCAAAGCCTACCGCATAGGGCACCGAGAGCAGGGCCAGGTAGAAGAACGCGATCGTGGCAACGATGTCGAAGCCGATTTTGGACAGGGTTATCAAGACCGGGCGCATCTGGTCCTCCTTTGCCGTCCGCCACCGGCAGACGATCTTGTCTTAAGCCCCTTTGCCCCGTTCGAGTTGGTTTCGTCATTTAGGTAATCAGCTTATCGTCTACGCGTCAACAATTAATTGATTGCCTAATCGACTTCCTATCGTGTAGCATTGCCGCATGTCGATCCAATTGATTTTCGAGGCGCTGTCCTCGCCGGTACGTCGCAAGATCCTCGCCTATGTCGCGCATCACGAATTGAGCGCGGGCGAGATCGCCGCGCGTTTCGACATGTCGAAGCCCTCGATCTCGCAGCACCTGCAATTGCTCGAACATTCCGGCCTGGTGCAGAGCGAGAAGCGTGGCAAGTTCGTCTATTACCGCCAGATGCCCGATACGCTGGCCTCGACGCTGACCGCCTTCGTGCAGGAGATCTGCCCGGTCGGCCGGCCGTTCCGCCGCGAGAGCAAGGCGCTGGCGAAAAAGGCGCAAGGCGCCAAGGCAGGAACGGTGAAGGCGTCGGCCGCCAAGCCGAAGGCGGCCAAGGCTGCCGTTTTGAAAACCGCCACGGCGAGACCCGCCAAGGTGAAGACCAGCAGGATGAAGGCGCAAAACATGGCGTGATCGTTGCCGCCGGTCCTTGGGCGGGCCGGTGGCGAAGGGGCGGGGCAGGAAGGAGAAAACCATGCTTACGACCAGATCGGCCATGCCGCAAAACCAATCCGGCCCGGACCGGACCAAGGCAAAACGGCTGCTTGCAGGTCTTGTTCTACTGGCTTCGTTCCTGCCCGTTGGCGCGCAAGCCAAGATGCCGGCGGATTTCCTCGGCAAATGGTCGACCGATCCGGCGCGCTGCGAGCAGGTGAACGGCGAGGTCGATATGCTGGAGGTCCTGCCGGACGGCCTGACCTTCTATGAGATCGGCTGCGAATTCGACGAACCGAAGACGGGCGGCAAGACATTGCGCATCGCCGCGCAATGCTTCAAGGGCGGCAGCCCGATGAGCGCGGGCGGGGTCGAGCTCTCCCGCTCAGAGCCGGACAAGGTCAGCGTGTCGCTGCACGGGTTCTTCTGGACGGCGGAGACCCCGGAAACCTTCCAGCGCTGCCATGAGCAATGAGCCGGAGCCAAATCCGGGGAAGGGCGTTTAACAGACGCTGACCTCAAAGGAGCGGGAAGGTGAAAAAGCACGTCAACCCGATCGAGCCTCTCACCTTCCGCTTTGCCGATGACGGGCTGGTGCCCAACCATCCGCGCTGGCCGATGCTCGTCTATCCCGGCGCGGTGCAACTGCCGGACGACGTCGACCCGGCCGCCATCGTCGAGGATATTTTCGCCGCCAATGGCTGGGGCGACAGCTGGCGCAACGGCATCTACGGCTTCGTCCACTATCATTCGCGCATCCATGAGGTTCTGGGCATCGCGCGCGGTGCCGCCGAAGTCCGCTTCGGCGGCGACAAGGGCAAGGTGATCGAGGTCAAGGCGGGTGATGTGGCGGTGCTGCCGGCGGGCACCGGCCATCAACGCCTGTCAGCCTCCGCCGATCTGCTCGTCGTCGGCGCCTATCCGCCTTTCGGCACATATGATTTGTGCCGGAGTCCCGATCAGCATGCCGAGGCGCTACGCACCATCCCGACTGTTGGTCGGCCCGACAATGACCCGATCCTTGGCGGCGACGGGCCGCTTCTGAAAGCATGGAGCGAAGGCTGAAATGGCAAGGGTCGTCGCCATCGAGCATCTGACGCTGGACGGCGTCTTCCAGGCGCCGGCGCGGGCCGATGAAGACACGCGCAACGGTTTTGCGCATGGCGGCTGGGGCATTCCGGGCAGCGACGCTCAGATGCAGGAGGCCATCGGCCGAGCCATGGCCGGCGGCTGGTCGCTGCTCGCCGGCCGGACGACCTATGAGGATCTCCGCGAAGCCTGGGCTGTCCGCCAGCCGGCCAGTCCGATGACCAGGGCGCTGACCGGCGCGCAGAAATTTGTCGCCTCGCATGACGCCGGCTACGAACCGCGCTGGGAGAATTCGACGCTGCTTGCCGGCGATGCCGGGGAGGCGGTGTGTGCGCTCAAGCAAGGTCACGACAAGGCGCTGATCATGTTCGGCAGCGGCAAGCTGCTGCGCGCGCTGATGCGGCACGGGCTTGTCGATGAGCTGGTGCTGATGGTCCACCCGCTGGTGCTGGGGGAAGGCTCGCGCCTTTTCGAGCCGGGGCAGGCGCCTTCGACGCTGAAGCTGTCCAGTCAGCTATCGACCGCGGCGGGCGTGGCGATCCTCACCTACATATTCGACAGGCAAGAAGCGGCGGAGTGGCCGGAGTAAACGGGCCGCGGCCAGCGCCTACGGATAATGCGTCTTCTTCGGCGCGTAGGTCGATGGGTCGAAATCCAGTTCCTTCGGCAGCGGCTGGCTCGAGCACTGCAGATGTATCTGGCGGGCGAGCAGCCGTCGCTGCTGCTGCTCATGCTCCTTGGCGGCTGCGACGAGCCCCATGCTGTAGGGGCCAACCAGCACGCCGAAGCCCCAGCCGGGGTGGTCCTTCTCGCGGGCGGCGTAATCCGAAGCCGCGGTGCGGGCCTGCTGGCATTCCGGCGATGCCCATTTCGGATCCTGCTGCGGAAGCGAGGCGCCGTAGTCGACAGGAGAGGACACGCATCCAGCCGCTGCCGCGCTCAGCGCGACGATCACCGCGATTCTCATCGTTTGAGTCCTCGCTAATTTAGGATGGAGAGAACACAGAATACTTCTTCGCACAAGCGAGATGGCGGCAAGAGCGGATGGAAGGCCGGAAGCCGCCATCGCCGTCCTTCGCGGCGCGCTCCAGCAATTTTTCGGCGCTTCGTTCCGTTTCCACGCGCCGTTTCGTCCTTGGTTGCATCCGCAACGAAAAAGGAGGCCGCAATGGCTGGAATGGTCGTCATCTATAGGCAGCCGGTCGATGCTCAAGCGTTCGACAAGCACTATTTCGAGACGCATATACCGCTGGCCAAGAAGATCCCGGGTCTGAGGAAATACGAGGTCAGCCAGGGGCCTGTCACTGTGTTGACCGGACCGTCCGACGTTTACCTGGTTGGGACGCTGCATTTCGACGATCTTGAGGCCATGAAAAAGGGTTTTGCAAGCCCAGAGGGGAAGGCGGCCGGGGCGGATCGCCGGCTCTACGCCCCCGACGAGTCAGGCGTTCAGATATTCCTTTTCGACAGCAGGGAAGTTTAGAACCTGCGACTGGGACGGGACGGTCCGTCCGTGAGACCGCGCCCGGATCGGCTGTCCTTCCGGGCTGGACGGAGCCGGCTGGTTTGGCCGACAGGCCGAGGTCGCCGGTGGCACAGGACAGGGTCGGATACATAGGCTATAGGCGGCTTCGTCATGGTCGGCCTTGGGCTGCGGCTGCTGATTTCCGGCAACCCGGTTCATCGGTCTTAGGCTTGAACCATGAATTTGTCCCGGCGAAAGGATTGGCCTTGGCAAGCGACAATGACCTGACGGGCGGATGCCAGTGCGGCGCCATCCGCTATCGCATCGGCGGGCGGCTCGCCAAGCCGCATGTCTGCCATTGCCGCATGTGCCAGAAGGCCGTGGGCGCGCCGTTCTGGGCGCTGGCGGAGACCGACGCGGCATCCTTCGCCTGGACCCGGGGCGAGCCGGCCTGGTTCCGCTCGTCCGAAGCGGTCGAACGCGGCTTCTGCGCCAGATGCGGCACTTCGCTGCATTTTCGCTATGTCGGCGCGGACCGGCTCGATGTGGCGCTGGCCAGCCTCGACCATCCGGAGGCCATCGCGCCCGAGCAGGAGTTCGGTTGCGAAAGCCGCATCGCCTGGCTGGAGCGGATCGGCAGCCTGCCGCGATCCACGACCGAGGCGACGACGCCGGCGGCCGCGCTCAAGACCTATGCCAGCCGCCAGCACCCTGACCATGATTGAAGGCCGTCGCCAGCCGCTCAGAGTTTCCGGCTGAGATAGGCAGATCCGGCGAGGCCGAACCGCCACTCGAAGTCCACTGCCTTGGTAAGGCCGATCCGGCGTCCGCTCACGACAGCGGCCGGATCGGTCTGCGATCGTGCAAACTCGAAGGGCGGTGCGACAAGCGAGAGCCCGTTATGCGAGGCATCGACACCGAGTGCCTGGCAGAGCTTGCCGGGGCCGGAGCAGAGCAGCCTGTCGTTGTCGGTGCCGCGCCGTTCGCGCATGGCAGCGATGCCGGATTGCGGCTGGATCGCCCGGATCAGCACCGCGCTGCCCGGCAGGCACACCGCGTTCAGGCACCAGTGCAGCCCGTAGGAGCGGTACACATAGGCGGTGCCGGGCGCGCCATACATCGGCGCGTTGCGCGGCGTGCGGCCGCGATAGGCATGCGAGGCGGGATCGTCGGGCCGGTAAGCCTCGGTCTCGACAATGATGCCGCCGACACCGTTCAACGCAAGCTCGGCGCCGATCAGCGCGCGTGCCACCACAAGCGCGTCGCGCGCGAAGAAGTCGTTCGATGAAGCGGAGCCGGCCCTAGACGGCATGGCGATTGATACCCGGCGGAAGCCCGCGCCATGAATGGACCCCTCGCAGAATTCTGGGCAGGTCGTGCAGCTCCGGCGCGGGAAGGATGGCCTCAGACGATGAAGAGCGGCCTCGGATACTGTGTGATGACCTCGCACCCGGTTTCCGTGACAAGGACCGTCTCGGAGATCGTGATATGCGTGCGGTCATCGATGAAGACGCCGGGCACCAAATGGAAGACCATGCCCGGCTTGAGCTCGCGCCGTTCGGTTCTGGTAATCGACAACTCGTTGCCTTCGCCCCAATCGGGAGCATAGTTGACGCCGACCGAGTAGCCGGTGCGGTGATCCACGATAAGTTTGTAGCGTGAGAAATTGTCGACATGGACCTGGTGGATATCCGCCGCGACCGCGCCGGGTTTTATGCTGGCTGTAAGCACCTCGAGAGAAGTGATGCAGGCTTCCGCCAGCTTCTCGAATCCCGCATTGGGTTTGCCGATGGTACCGCATCTGTAGATAGGTGCCACGTACCGGTTCACCACTCCAGGAATTTCAAAACCGAGCGAATCGCCGGCCTGGAGCTGCCTTCCGGACCACGTGGCATGCGCCAGGCACATCCTCGGTCCGCTGGTCACAAAAGGCGGCAGCCCGGGAAACTCTCCGCCATTGCCGACGAGAACGCGCCAGACCTCCGCCGCGATGAAGTTCTCGTTGACGCCTTCGCCGGCTGCGCCGATCGCGGCGGCCATCGCCTTTTCGGAGATACGCGCGGCGCGCCTGATGCAGGAAATCTCTTCCGCCGACTTTGTCAGCCGCAGCGTGCCGACCGGGTTCGTCGCCGTCGTCTTGTAACCGGCGCCCTGCAGCAGGCCCGTCAGCATCGCATAGCGCTTGGGCGACACGAAAAAGGCCTCATCCTCCAGGCCGATCGTTGCATCCGGCTTGGCTACCTGTTGCACCAGTGCGAAAATCGCCGAGATCGGCTCGTCTTCGTCCTGATAGCCGACTGCCAGCTTGGACCATGAATTGTATAGGGTATTGGATGCATCGATGTGCCGGATCACGTTTATCGGCGTGGCGTCCATCGTGACCACGCAAGCCTGGACGTACTGGTAGGCCGGCGTGTCGTGGCCTGTGAGATAGAAGATGTTTTCCGGGCCGAAGGAAATGAACACGTCGGCTCCCGCCGTGCGCATCTCCCGGCGCAGCGCCTCCAATCTCCTTTCATATTCCTCGTTTGAGAAAGGCAACTTGCTGATTGTTGCCTCGGTCCCCTTCTGGACCTCGAAATTGCGGGCGATCATGGTCAAGACTGATTCCTCATATTCACTGCTATGGAGCCGTCCTTCTCGACATCGATGCCGACGACCCCCTTCAAGCCAAAATATTTTATCTCACGAAATATAATAGTAGAGTCTGTGTCACGTATGCTTCCGACGTCGGCGAGTGTTTTTGAAACAAAATTGAGTACATCATCAACGGTCTCGAAATAAGCCTTTATTGTTATATCGTTTGGTCCAGCGGTTATTGTGACGCTGTCGACGAAACTGTAGGAAGTAAGTAGCTGTGATACTTGGTCAATGTGACCGCGCTCGACAACAAGACCGATAAAGGCACCCACCTTGTAACCAATCAGGCTCGGGTCGACCACGGCCCGGATGCTCATGATCCCGTCGTCGATAAGTCTGTTCAGCTTCTTGCGGATCGTCGGCTCGCTTGCGGACAGCCGCCTCGAAAGCTCGATCGTGGACATGCGCCCGTCGTCCTGGAGCAGCCTGACGATGCCCCGCTCTACCGAATCCAAAGCTTCCTTGCGCGGGGACACGAGTCACCTCCGAATTTGGAAAGTCAAAAAAGATTAGCAAACATATTTCTATGAACCAAAAAACAAAAGAGAAAATTTTTGTGAAAGAGAAAATTTTTGTTGATGCTGTTTTTGGTCTGTGCAACGATCTCCAGGTCGGCAGCCATGGGCAGTCGACGGATTGGCTGGCGAACGGGAACCACCGGCCCGCTGTAGAGGCTCAAGGGGAGTAGTCATGAGAAGGGAAGTGAAGCCGCGCCTTATGAGAAGGCGGCAGTTTTTAAAGATGGCGGGCATAACCGGCCTGGTTGTACTGGCATCGCCCGCCATTCTGCGCGGCGCGACCAAAGGGAAAGTCTATCTGAGGACGACCGGTGGCTCGGCGGAAGACGGCTATCGGCGCGCCTGGTATGATCCGCTGCTGCGCGACACCGGCATCGAGGTGGTGCCGACCGTCGTCGAGACCGCCAAGATCGCGGCGATGGTGCAGGCCGGCAACGTGACGCTGGACATCACCGCTGGCGCCGCGCCCGAAATGATCATCCTCGGGCGTCACGGCAGTCTCGAGCGGCTGGATTACGGCCGTTTCGCCCGCACCAATCCGAAGGATCTGGATTCCACCAGCGACTTCTGGTTCGCGGACACCCTCTATGCCACGGTGCTGGGCTACAACAAGGAATCCTTCGCTGACAAGCGCCCTGGAAGCTGGAAGGATTTCTGGGACGTCGGCGCGTACCCGGGCCGGCGCATGCTGCAGGATGCGTCGGTTGAATATCCAAACTTGGAGCAGGCCCTGCTGGCTGATGGCGTGCCGATGGAGAGCCTCTATCCGCTCGACGTCGATCGCGCTTTCAAGGTGCTCGAGGCGATCCGTGGCGATGTCGTCAAGTGGTGGGATAGCGGCGCGGTTTCAGCCCAGCTGCTCTCGGACCGGGTCGCCGTGATGGGCTCGCTGTGGGAGAGCCGGGCAAACACCATCATCCGCGCAGGCGCTCCGATCGCGATCGAATGGAACCAGGCCATGCGCAACATCTGGGCGATGGGCATCGTCAAGGGCGCTCCCAACGTCGAGCTGGCCTACACCGCCCTCGACTACGGGCACTCTCCCGAAGTGCAGGCCGCGATTGCCAAGGAAGTGGCCGCGGCGCCAAGCAACCGCAAGGCCTTCGATTTCATTCCGGCCGACATTGCGGCGACGCTTTCCACGGCCCCCGACCATGTCAAGATCGGCTTCATCAACAACGCCGACTGGTGGGTCGACAATCTCGACGGCGTTCGCGAACGCTGGCGCGAATTCCTGCTCCAGTAATTTGCGTGGACACGAGCGGAGGACCGCCCTCGGCGGGCCTCCGCTATTTCGAATTGGCAGGGAAACAAGTGACGATGCAAGCCTTGACCCGTGGCGAGACGGCAGGGGGAACCGCGGTACATCTCGCGGACGTCTCCAAATCCTATGGCGATTTCCTGGCGGTGCCGGGTCTCGATCTAGAGGTTCGCTCGGGCGAGTTCCTGACGCTTCTTGGGCCGAGCGGTTCCGGCAAGACGACGACGCTGATGATGATCGCAGGGTTCGAAACGCCGTCCGCTGGAAGGATTCTCATCAATGGGAAGGATTGCACGCAGATCCCTCCATATCGCCGCAACCTCAGCATGGTCTTCCAGAACTATGCGCTGTTCCCCCACAGGACCGTGGCGCGCAACGTCGCCTTTCCCTTGGAGATGCGGCGCAGGAGCATTTCCGAGATCGACGCGGCGGTCGCGGAAGCATTGGCAATGGTGCGTCTGACGGGGCTGGAGAACCGGCTGCCCACGCAATTGTCCGGCGGCCAGCAGCAGCGGGTGGCGCTGGCGCGCGCCATCGGGTTCGGCCCATCGATCCTGCTGATGGATGAGCCGCTCGGCGCGCTCGACAAGAACCTGCGCGAGCAGGTCCAGATGGAGATCAAGGAGATACAGCGTCGCCTTGGTGTCACGGTCGTCTACGTTACGCACGACCAGCATGAGGCGCTGACGATGTCGGATCGCATCGTGGTGATGAACCATGGACGCATAGAGCAGATCGCTTCGCCGGAGACCATGTATCAGTGGCCGGCAAATCGCTTCGTTGCAGGGTTCCTCGGCGCGTCCAACTTCATCGAAGTGAACATGGACGACGTCAAGACCGACGGCTCATTCGTCGCCTCCGCAGGCGAGGGGCTGGCAATCCACGGCCGCTCCGAGCGCGCGCGTCCGGGCAGCGCCACACTGGCAATCAGGCCCGAGCGCATCGCGCTCCTCCCATCCGGGACGGAAAGCGAAGGCCTGCACATCCACCAGGGCATTGTGACCGGAGCAGTATTTACCGGTGACAGCCTGTCCTACTCGGTTCGTGCCGGGCGGATCGATTTGTCCGTCAAGGTTCCAAACACCGGGCGGGTCTATCGCCCATCGATCGACGATCGGGTCAACGTCGGATGGTCCGACGAAGATATCTCGGTTCTGACCGAATAGGGTTGAAGTTGCCCATGTCTGCGATCGCCCGCCTTCGAAACCCGAAAGCCTCTTATGCGCTGATGCTGTTGCCGGTCCTGGCGCTGATCGGCTTTCTGTTCATCTACCCGATGGTCGATATGGTTGCGCGCAGCCTGGGATCGACGCAAGGAACGCTGACCACGCAATATTACGCACCGATCTTCTCCAAGACGATTTATCTGCGGGTGCTCTGGAACACGTTCGAGATTTCGCTGCTCACCACGCTGGTGACGCTGGTGCTTGCGTATCCCGTCGCGTATCTGATCGCCACCGGCAGACGCCCGCTGTCGCTGTTCCTCACAGTTTGCACGCTGATCCCGTTCTTCACCAGCCTTCTGGTTAGGACCTATGGCTGGATGGTCATCCTGAGCCCCGAAGGACTGCTGAACGAGGCGCTCGGTCTTCTGGGCCTAGGTCCTGTGGCGCTGCTCTATACCAGGGGCGCGGTGCTTGTCGGAATGACCTACTCGCTGCTGCCATACATGGTCCTCACATTGGCCAGCGTCTTCCGCGGGATCGATCCGGGACTGATGCGCGCGGCAGGGCTCTTCGGCGCTTCCAATGTCAGGGCGTTCCTGCATGTCTATTTCCCGCTCAGCCTGCCAGGGGTGCTGGGCGGCTCGCTGCTCGTCTTCCTGCTGGCGATCGGTTACTTCATCACCCCGGCTCTGCTCGGAAGCGGCAGGGATCAGATGATCGCGATGATCGTCTACGAGCAGGTCGACAGGTCGCTCAACTGGGAGTTCGCGGCGGCGCTGTCCACTCTGCTTTTCGCAACGACTCTCGCCGTGTTCTTCGTGTATGCGCGGGTGTTCGGGCTGGGCAAGGCGCTGGAGGCCAAGCGATGACCGGTTCCTCAATCTCCGACAGGATAATGCGCTGGGGCATCTACGGCTTCGTTGGCCTCGTCGTCATCTTCCTGGTGGCGCCGATCCTCATTATCATTCCCATTTCCTTCAGCTCCGCGCGATATCTGACCTTTCCGCCGCCCGGCTTTTCCTTCCAGTGGTACAAGGAACTGGTCGAACGTCCGGAATGGCTAAGGGCATTCTGGGTGAGCCTGAAGGTCGCGGGCCTGTGCGTCGTGCTTTCGCTCGCATTCGGCCTGCCTGCCTCCTTCGCCCTCGTCAGGGCAAAGTTCAAGCTCACGCCGCTTTTCTACGCGCTCATCCTCTCGCCGATGCTCCTGCCTTCCGTGGTGGTCGGCCTCGGGCTGTTCTTCCTTTTCAGCAAGCTCGGTATCACCGGCAGCGTCGGCGGGCTGGCGCTGGGTCAGGCGGTGGTGATCATGCCCATCGTGGTGGTCATGATAACGTCCACCCTGCAAGGCTTCGACAGGCGGCTTGAGCAGGCGGCGTTGATATTCGGCGCCTCACCGCTCACCGCCTTCCGGCTTGTCACCTTGCCCATAATCGCGCCTGCAATCATTTCGGCGGCGCTGTTCGTGATCCTCTTGTCCTTCGATGACCTGTTGATCGCGCTGTTCCTGTCCGATCCCTCGACCTCGACGCTGTCGATCGCGATCTGGAACAACACCACCATGCAGATATCGCCGGTCATTGCCGCCGTCAGCGTGTGCCTGCTGGGCATGTCGATACTGATCCTCGGGCTGGTCGCCATCGCGAGGCGCTGGGCCTGACGGGCGCCTCGCTCGAATGGCTTCATCCCAAAAGGTTGCGCGCTGTGCGCATGAAGATCCGCGAGCCGATCGGGATTAGGTCGTCGGGGAAATCATAGTCGGGATTGTGCAGCGAGGGGATGCGTTCGCCGGCACCGAGGAAGAACATCGCCGACTTCGCATTGTGGCCGAAAATGCCGAAATCCTCCGAGGCGCGCATCGGCAGTGCATCCTCGCTGCGCGCAACACCTTCCTCGTCGAGCGCGCGGTTGAGATGCTCCACCGCGTCCGGCGCGTTGACGCTGGCGACGAAGATCTCGTGGTAGTCGAAGCGCGCTGAGAGACCGTGCTTTGCGGCGATCTTTCCAGCCAGCGCTTCCGCGGCGGCGACCTGCTCGGCCATGCGCTCGTCGCGCCTTGTGCGCAGCGTCGCCCACACTTCGGCATAGCCGGGCGCGATGCCGAACACGGCTTCGCCCATCGCGCAATGGGTGACCGTCACCATGCCGAAATCCTCATCGGTGAAGGTGCCGCGCCCGAGCGCGGGGAGCGCCGGCATCAGCTCGCTCACCGCCGGCATCGGCGAGATGCCGGTCTCGGGCATCGAGGAATGCGCGGTCTTGCCTTCGAGCACGATGCGCATGCCGCGCGAGGCGCAGTTGACGGTGCCGGCCTTCAGCCGCACCTCGCCGAACGGCACGCCCGGCAGATTGTGCAGCGAAAAAGCAAAGTCCGGCGAGACCTCGGAAAAGCGCGGATCGGCGACCACGCCGGCCGCGCCATTGCCGGTTTCCTCGGCCGGCTGGAACATCAAAACGACGCGGCCGCGCGCCGGCCTTTCGCGTCCGAACTGACGGCCGAGCGCCGCCAGGATCGCGGTGTGCCCGTCGTGTCCGCACATATGCGACTTGCCCGGCACCTGAGAACTATGCGCGACGCCCGAAAGTTCCTCGATCGGCAGCGCGTCGAGCTCGGAACGGAACAACACTGTCGGCCCGGCCTGCCCGCTGTCATAGACCGCCGCCACGCCATGGCCGCCCAGTTCCGTCAGCACCTTGTCCGGTCCCGTATCGGCGAGGAAGGCGACGACTTCCTTGGCTGTCTTTTCTTCCTCATTGGAGATTTCCGGCTGCCGATGCAGCTTGCGGCGCCATTCCGTCAACTCGATGAGGTCGCGGTTGGTCAGGGTCATGGGCTGAGACTCCGGTTGGGCTTTGCCGGTCACACAAACACGATAGGGCTTTTCTCGCGCCGTGCCATGCCGATCAATTCGGATAGGCCATCGGCGAGTTCCCGGAAATATGCGTCGGGACTAGACTCGATCAGCTTCAATTCGCGTTCGAGCGCTCAGACCCATCCCGATCCTCCTGTCGAGCCGGAGCCATCCTTACAGGCGACACCGTTGGAGGGTCAAAGCGACATGGGCCGATCCCTCAAAGATGGATGCGGATGCCAGTACGGGTCGCATCGGCATTCACCGCTCAACCAGCCGAGAGGCGTTGTTTTCGGCGAGCCTCGAACAGCAACGCAATCCCGAGGATTGTGAGCACGGACAGGCCGGCGAGTGTCAGCCACTGCATGGTCATGGCCTGCTCGTCCCGTCCAAGAACGCGATAGAGTCCGTCGATCTTGGTCATTTCGCTGTCGGACAGCCGCTTCTTCGGCAGGTTCCGGTCAGTGTAGAAATACTTGGTCATCGCGTTGAATTCGAGCTCGCTGCCGACGAACATTTCGGACGGTGTCACATCCGATGTGACATGGCCTTCATAGGGAAATTCCTGGGTGGCGCGGATGTCGACGGTGTTGAAGTCGGGCTTGGTGGCGCCCGGATGAAACCAGCCTGGTGAGAACTCTGCCACCGGCCCGGAGCGGGGCAGATGGGTGATCGGTTGATTGACGATCGCCATTATCTTTTGATCGGTCTGGGCTGTTTCCGCATTCAGCGTTTCGATTTGTGGGCGGACCCAAAGCACGGCGTACATTGCAGCCAGCAAGATGCTCGTTGCGCCAATCAGGCCCAATACGAGACCTATGCCGCGCGCTGCTTTCGGCACGCGGGCGGGTGGCGCGGTCGGCGCGTGGATGGCGCGTCCGCGCTGACCGAACCTGGCACTCGTCGAGTCCGCGACTTTCATGCGACGATTTTGAAAGCAAGCGAGCTAACGCAACATTAACAGGTCAAGGAGAGGGTCCGTAAAATCGTCGCAGCAGGTGGTTTCGAGGGTTATCGCGCCACCTTCACCTGCGGCAGGTCGCGGCTGATCGGGCGGAAGCCGACGCCGTAATACATGTTCCGGGCAGCAGGATCGGCCGGCGCGCCGCGGCAGGCGACCAGCATGCGGCTGGCGCCTGCGGCTTTCGCCAGTTGCATGCCGTGCAATTGCAAGGCCGTGCCCAGTCCGCGTCGGCGAAAATCGCGATGCGTGCCGACCGGTTCGAATTCGGCGGTCCGCGTCGTCTCGTCCAGCCAGATGATCGCGGTCGCGGCCAGCGTGCCGTCGGGCGCAGCGACCAGCACATGCAGGTCTGCACGGTACGGCCAGGTCCGCCGCACGCGCTCGAACGCCGCCTCGTTGAAGCGTGACGCGTTCCAGGCCTGGCGATGCGCCTGGACCGCGTCGGCCGCCGGGACGTCGTTGGCGTCGAGGAACCGGAACCCTTCGGGCAGCGCCGGATCGGCCACGTCGGTCAATTCCCGCGTGTTGAACTGCACCCAGGGCCCGTCATCCGCGCCGGCTTCAGCGTCGAAGGCGTAGCCATGCGCGGCGACAATCCGCTGCGCCTCGACATCGGCGGATTGCGCCGTCAGCAGTCGGTCGACATCGCCGGCGACGTCGTCGTACCAGTCGAGGATTTCGCCGAGCATCGCGGCGCGGTCGGGATGCGTCTGCCAGATCAGATTGGCGGTCTCGACCTCGATCACGGTGCCGTCGCCGCGCGGCACGCGATGGGGCAGGCAGGCCCACCCCCACGCCGCCACCCGCCCGTCCACGAACCACAACCGATGCCGCCAGAAGGGGCTGAACGCATCGAAATCCTTGGCCCAGACCCAGGCCAGTTCGCCGACGGTCGCATCGCCGTTGAGCAGTTCCGGCCGCAGCGCCGTCACGTCCTGGGCGAGGCCTTGCATCAGCCGGAGATCGTTCGGACCAAGAGTTTCCATCTCGGCATCTTTTGCGCGTGTGATCGTCCTGTCCACCCGTAACGCTCGCAAATGTCCAGAACCGTGCCCGACGGCTCCTGTCTGGCAGGCCTAATCGAAAATGCGACGTAAGCCGCTGAAATCCTTAACACGATTTTCATCCCGCTCGCCTAACCACTAGGGCCATGACAAGGCATGATGAGCGGCTGGTTGCGGGTCCCTCTTCCGAGGGGCGGAGCGAAGCCGTGGAAGCAGGCATCCTGCGCGATCAGCTCGCCAATCTGGCCAAAGGCGTCTTCATTTCGATGCCTATCGGCACGGTGCTCTCGGCCCTGATCCTGGCGGTGAAGTTGCTGTCGGGTGGCGGCCCTGCCTCGGTGTTGTGGTTTACTGCGATCGCCTTGATAAACGGCGCGCGCGTGGTGCTTGCCGTCGCCCAATCGGACGCGGCCGACGACAGGCCGGAGGCGGTCGGCGCCCGGCTTTCTCTCTATGGCCTGCTGGCGCTGGCCTCGGGCGTCGCCTGGTCGTTTCTGGCACTGCTGAGCGACGGATACACGACCAGCCAGGCGCCGCTCTATCTCATCGTGCTTGCCGGTATTTCGGCCGGTTCGGTCACCTACGGCACCTCCTACGCGCCGGCCTCGATCAACTTCATCACACTGCCGCTTCTCACCGCCGCCGGCTGCGTGCTGGCCAAAGGCGGCGTCGAGAATTACGTGCTTGCCTTCACCATCCTGCTTTTCCTCGGCGGCATGATCAGAAGCGCGCTTCTCGGACAATCCCGCTTCCGCGAGACGAGCCGCCTCAAATACGAGGCGCGCGAGCTCGCCGCCGAGATGGAGGGCAACTCCAGGCGCGACCCGCTGACGAACCTGCTCAACCGCTATGGCCTGGAGCAGGCCATCCACGAGCTCGGCCTTTCCGACGGCCCGTTCGTGGCCATGCTGATCGACCTCGACGGCTTCAAATCCGTCAACGACACCTATGGCCACACCGTCGGCGACGACCTTTTGGTCAAGGTGGCGCGCAGGATCGAGGACCACGCCCCTCAGGGTGCCACGGTCGCGCGCATCGGCGGCGACGAGTTCGTGCTGCTTTTCTCCGCCGGTAGGTCTCGGCAGCCAGCCGGCGAGCTTGCATCCACCATCATCGCGGCCATCGCCAATCCGGATCCGGAATTGAACTCGGTGCGCGTCGGCGCGTCGATCGGCATCTATCAGGCGGAAAAGCCGCGCCTGACGGAAATGTTGCTCAAGGCCGATTTCGCGCTCTATGCGGCCAAGCGCGGCGGCAGGAACGAATACTACCTCTTCGACGCCGGGCTTGACGCCGCGCTGGAACGCAAGAACCGCATCGAGCGCGACCTGCGCGGCGCGATCGAGGCAGGCCGGCTCTGCTCGTGGTTCCAGCCGCTGGTGCGGCTCGACACCAGCGCGGTCGTCGGTTTCGAGGCGCTGCTGCGCTGGCATCATGATGACCATGGCGCTATCTCGCCGCCCGAGATCGTCACCGCCGCGCGCGAGACCGGCCTGCTTTCGTTGTTGACCGAGACGGTGTTCCTCAACTGCTGCGCCATGATCGGCGAGTTGGTGCGGCAGGGGCGCCGCGACGTGCGGGTCGCGATGAACCTTTCGCCGCGCGAGCTAGAGGCTGGCAATATCGACGACATGATCCTCACCGGCCTGAAGGCCAGGGGTGTGCCGGCCGCGATGCTCGAGATTGAGATCACCGAGGAGGCGCCGGTCGACCGCGCCCGGGTCGACGAGAAGGTCGGGCATTTGGCGGATGCCGGAATATCGATCGTGCTCGACGATTTCGGCACCGGCTTCTCGACCCTGGTGTCGCTGAAGGACAGCCGTATCCGCAAGATCAAGATCGACAAGGATTTCGTGCGCGACCTGGCGAAATCCGTCGAGGACCAGGCGCTGGTCGAGGCGGTCATCGGCCTTGGCCGGACACTCGGGATCGAGGTGATGGCCGAGGGCGTCGAGACTGACGCCGACCGCATGATCCTGCGCTCGCTGGGCTGCATGATCGCGCAGGGCTACCTCTTTTCGGCGGCGCTGCCGATGCGCGACGCGCTGGCCTTCGACGCGGCCGGCGCTGAGGTCATTTTCGAGCCGCTGCGCAATCCCCGCAGCGGCAACGCCGCCTGATCGGGAAGCCTGCATCGGCATTCATCGTGATCCGGCCGGCAAGAAGCCGCGACAGGGCCGGGTGGCGGTGAAGCGCGGCCCCGCATGAAACCTTTTGATTTTTGGGCCGTTGTCGCGCGATGCCCCCGGCTAAACGCAAACCGAAACCAGCCGACAGCGCCATTGAGCGCGGCGCGAGTAAGCCGCGCCCGGCGACGTCGCGCCCCAAGACTCCGCACCAGTTGAAGCCGCGCCAGTCGAAACCGCGTGGCGCTCTGAAGCCGCGCGCGGAGAGGGCGCAGGAAGACAACCCAGACGACAGGCTGAAAGAGGACAAGGCGCGGCAAGCAAAGCCATCGGTCGGCGAGAGCCCGCCCGAAAAGACGCCCGCCGATGCCGCGCCGGAGGCCATCGGCCATGCCGGGTCGCCGCCGCCCGAGGCCGCCGAGCCCGGTCCCGCGCTTTCGCCGGAGGAGGCCGAGCGGGCGCGCAAGAAATATCTGCTCAGGCGCTTCTGGATCAGCGGGCGCGGCTATTGGGGTTTGCGCGGCGACAAGCTGGCCTGGCCGCTGACGATCGGGCTTCTGGCGCTGATCTGCGTCAATGTCGGCTTCCAATATGGCATCAACCGCTGGAACCGCGCGATCTTCGACGCCATCGAGCAGCGCGACGCCCACACCGTCTACTGGCTGAGCGCCATCTTCCTGCCGCTGGTCGCCGGCAGCATCAGCCTGGTGGTCGCGCAGGTCTATCTGCGCATGACCATGCAACGCCGCTGGCGCTCCTGGCTGACCACGGCGGTCATCCAGCGCTGGCTGGCAAGCGGCCGCTATTACCAGCTCAACCTCGTCAAGGGCGACCATGCCAACCCCGAGGCGCGGCTGACCGAGGATCTGCGCATCGCAACGGAATCGCCAGTCGACTTCATCGCTGGCGTCCTCAACGCCTTCCTGTCGGCCTCGACCTTCATCGTCGTGCTGTGGACCATCGGCGGCGCGCTGAGCTTCACGCTGGGCGGCTCCACCATCACCGTGCCTGGCTTCCTGGTCGTCACCGCGGTCATCTATGCGGCCATCACCTCGACCTCGATGTTCGCCATCGGCCGCCGCTTCGTCCAGCTTTCCGAGGCCAAGAACCAGGCGGAAGCCGAGTTCCGCTACGTGCTGACGCGCGTGCGCGAGAACGGCGAGAGCATCGCGCTGCTTGGCGGCGAGGAGGAGGAGAACGCCGGCATCGAACGCACCTTCGCCGGCGTACTCGGCCGCTGGGCGCGGCTCACCGGCCAGCACATGCGCACCACGCTGGTCTCGCAAGGCTCCAGCCTGTTCGCGCCGGTGGTGCCGGTGCTTTTATGCGCGCCGAAATTCCTCGACGGCTCGATGTCGCTCGGCCAGGTGATGCAGGCGGCCTCGGCCTTTGCCCTCGTGCAGGGGGCGTTCGGCTGGCTGGTCGACAATTATCCGCGCCTGGCCGACTGGAACGCGTCGGCACACCGCATCGCCTCGCTGATGATGTCGCTCGACGGGCTGGAGCGCGCCGAGACGAACGATACGCTCGGCCGCATCCAGCGCGGCGAGACCGAGGACGGCGCGATGCTCAGCCTCAACAACCTTTCCGTGACGCTCGACGACGGCACCTCGGTGGTCAAGGAAACCGAGGTGGAGATCGAGCCTGGCGAGCGCGTGCTGGTCTCGGGCGAATCCGGCTCCGGCAAGTCGACGCTGGTGCGCGCCATCGCCGGGCTGTGGCCCTGGGGCAGCGGCAGCGTCGATTTCCACCCGGGCAAGCGGCTCTTCATGCTGCCGCAGCGCCCCTATATCCCGTCTGGCACGCTGCGCCGCGCCACCGCCTATCCGGCCGCCGCCGACAATTGGAAGACCAAGGAGATCGCCGCCGCTCTCGACAAGGTCGGCCTTGGCTATCTGAAGGACCGGCTGGAGGAGGAGGCACCCTGGGACCAGACGCTGTCGGGCGGCGAGAAGCAGCGCCTGGCCTTCGCCCGCCTCCTGCTGCATGCCCCTGACATCGTGGTGCTAGACGAAGCGACCTCGGCGCTGGACGAGAAGAGCCAGGACAAGATGATGCGCACGGTGATCGAGCAACTGCCGAAGGTCACCATCATCAGTGTCGCCCACCGCGCCGAGCTGGAAGCGTTTCATACGCGCAAGATTACGCTGGAACGGCGCCAGGGCGGTGCGCGGCTGGTCAGCGATGTGGAGCTTGTGTCGCGGAGGAAGAAGCGCGGCCTGCTGCAGCGGGCGCTGTGGGGAGGCGGCGCGAATGGCGGCAAAGGGTAGGGGTGCTCTAACATTGTACGCAATCGCCGGCGCCACTCCCCCGCTCCCCGGGGGGGCGGGCG
>NZ_JAIUIM010000025.1:0-93611 GCF_020165615.1 Mesorhizobium sp. BH1-1-5 | reverse complement strand
AGCATCTCCGGGCACAAATACACCGACGTCAACGGCGACGACGCGACGGCTGGGCACAATAACGACGACACGGCGCTGGCCGGCATCACCATCAACCTTTACGCCAGCGGCGACCTTAACAACCCGATCGCGCACACGACGACGGCGGGCGACGGCTCCTACTCGTTCACGGGCCTGGGTCCGCTGACGGGCGGCCAGAGCTATGTCGTGCAGGAGGTGCTGCCGAACGGCTATGTCGAGACCCTAGGCAAGGACGGCTATACCGTCGCGGCCACCAGCGGCAACACCACCACGGGCGAGGACTTCGCCAACTTCGTGCCGGGCTCCATCCACGGCTTCAAATTCGAAGACTTGGACGCCAACGGCAAATTCGATGGCTCCGATCACGGGATGGAGGGCATCACCATCGAGTTGAAGGGCGATGTGGATGGTAATGGCACGATCGATACCGTCGACACGGTGACCGACGCCAACGGCTACTTCAACTTCGTCAACCTGCATCCAGGCACCTACACGATCTCCGAGCTGTTCACGGATGGAACGACCTGGGCGGCGACCGTCGATCATGATGGCAATGGTGTCGGCGACGCCACCACGACGGTAACGGTGCTCAGCGGACAGGAACTCGTCGCGGTCGCTGGAGAAGAGGGGCAGCTCGACTCGTTGCATACGGAAGTCAATGTCGGCAACGCCCTGACCTTCGGCAACCATGAGCTTGGCGCTCTCGGGCTCACCCCGGGCTTCTGGTACAATCACGAATATGTGTGGGACGCTCCGATCCTTGGTTCCGACACCAGCAATGGCGGCGTGGACGGCAAGGGCGTCTCGCTCGCCTCCAAGCTCGCTGCTGCCGGTACGATCGTCGCGCCGGACATCGCCAATCTGTTGCCCGGGAATCTCGATGTCGACAAAGACGGTCACAAGGACCTGCTATTCACGGATGCAAGCGGCAAGTCCCTGGTGATCGAATGGGACGACGCTCGCGAGATCGTCGGCGGGGCCAATGGTACAGGCGGCGACAAGCTCGGCGATTTCGTCCGCTATGCGATCACCACGCTGCTCAATGATGCCGGTGTCCCGAACTTCAGCGCGCCAGCGGGCATGATTGCCAACATCGCCGACTGGCTGATTGCAAATGGCGGTGTGACGCATACCGACTTCAACGGAGACGGCCAGATAACAAATGCCGACCCTTATATTCTCAACTACAACAACGCCAAGGAACCCGGCAAAGACGGCTTCACCAAGACGGTCAAGGCAAGCAGCGCCGCCTGGCAGAGCGGATCCGGCGGCCTGCCGTCCGGCGCCCAAATCTTTGCCGACATGAACGCCACGACCGATGGTGCCACCGGCAACAATATGATGATGTCGTTGAACCAGTCGCATGTCTTCACGACGCAGGACGAGGGCGATCACTTCGGCGTCATATCGTCCGTGCTGAATTACTCGGGCAGCTACCTGCAGCTCCACGTCTGACGAAGCCGTGCGCAAATCTGATGCAAACACCGATCGAGGGCGATCCCATGTCGCCCTCGATCCCTCCGCGCCGGGTGCGATCGGCATCTGGATCGCGCGATCAGAGGTCAAGAAAAGGCAGAGAGGACCGATGAACCAGCGCGTTGAGAAGATCATCGACCGCCCGACGCGCCGGAGATTTTTTGCGACGGCACGCTGGCCATAAGTTTCCGCCAGGACGTGTTGCGCCTTACGCTCTATTCGGATCGCATCGATGCCGCAGAGCGCGCGAACATCAATCGCGTCGTCGTCGGGCAACTGTCAATCCCGCCGGCAGGTTTCGTCGATCTCTGCAATCAGATGACCGCGGTCATGGCGCGACTGACGCAAGCCGGAAAGGTGCATCCGGTCGAACTACCCCAACAGCAGGCTTCCTAGGAGCAATTCCAGCAAAAGTAACGGTTTCCTGGAATTGCCCTCAGGCTTTCGCAACCGGCCTGTATTCCATTGCCACCACACCGTTGCCAAGCGGCGCGGCCGAGACCAACTCGAGCGCGACCGGCGCGTCGGGCCTAGCCGGCAGCCCCCGGATAGACGAGCAGCCGCACGCGATCGACCAGACCGGCGCCGAAAAGCTGCCGGGCGACGCTCAGGCTGCCATGCACATAGACGTTGCCGCCGGACTGTTGCTTCAGCCCGGCGACGGCCTCGGGCAGGGGGCCTTCGAGGAGCTCGGCCGGTTTCCAATCGACCGCCTTGAGGCTGGCCGATGCAACATATTTCGGCAGCGCGTTGAAGCGGTCGGCGAAGTCGCCGGTCTCCGAGGGCCAATGGCCGGCAAAGATCTCGTAGGTAACGCGTCCGAGAAGCATGGCGCCGCTGTCGGCAAGCTCATCCTCCTTGAACCTGTGCATCGCGTCGTTCCAAACGACGTTGGGCAGCCGCTCATGCTCGGCAATGCCGTCGACGGTAATGAACTCTGTAACGATCAATTCCCGCATTGCGTCCTCCGCATTCGACCAAAGTGCCACATTAATTCGAATATCGAATAGTATGGCAATGGAAATATGCCGAGGCGAGGGGAGGCTCAACTGCCCGATTGTCGTGCACCTTTAAGCCGCCGACTTACGCAGGACAATCCGCACAAAAAAACCCGCCATTCGGCGGGCTTTCTTGCTTTGGCTGGAGGCCTTTGCTTAGTTGAACTTGTACTTGGCGCCAAGGCGGACAGTCTGGATCCGCGGGGTGTCTTCGAGGAAGCCGCCGGAGCCGAAGTCTTCCTTCTGGTACTGGGAATAGCGATATTCGAGACCGACGGTCATGTTGTTGGAAACGGCAGTTTCGAGGCCGCCGCCGATCGAGAAGCCGCTGGAGCCCCAGTCGTAGATATCGCCGCCACCACCGCCTGCGACGGAACCATGCAGGTTGAAGTGCTGCCAGCTGTAACCGCCGATGACATAAGCCAGGGTCGATTCGTTGACCTTGGCGCCGATACGCGCCAGTGCATCGAAGCCGTAATCGGCGTCGCCCTTGATCGAGAGCGGGCCGAGGTCGAGCTTGGAACGGATGCCGGAGTACCGCGCGTCGAATTGAACGCCGGCGACCCAGGCGCCAAAGTCCTGATCGTAGCCGACACTGGCTTCGCCGAACACGCCTTCGCCGCCGATGCCGTCAAGCTCCCCTCCGGTGATCGAAAGGTCATGCACCTGGGCGCCTGAGCCGAGGGCGCCGCCGACATAGAAGCCGGTCCAGTTATAGGTCGGCGCGGCAAACGAGGAACCGCCGCCATTCTGGGCGTTGAAGCGGTAGTTGGCGCCGATGAGGAAGGTGTGGGTCGAAGGCTCGACATTGAGCGACGCGCCGCCCAGATCGAGCACCGACTTGTCACCATAGTCGGCATAGCGGTATTCGGTCTTCAGCGTCCAGTTGCCGCGGAGGACCGTTTCCATGCCAACGCCAAGCACATAACCGCTGCGATTCTGGGTGAAGCTGAACCCATCGCCGCCGATCGACCCGTCAAGCTTGAAGTGCTGCCAGCCATAGCCGCCGAGCACGTAACCCAAGGTGCTCGGGTTCAGCAGGTAACCCGCGCGTAGGCCGACATCGAAGCCGTAGACGTTCTGGAGGTCGGCGTCGATGAAACCGGACGCGTTCAGCGACGGGCCGATATTGCCGTAGTGAGCGTCGATGAAGCCGCCGAGCAGGAAGCGATCGCTGACCATGAAGTCGTAGCCGGCCGACAGTTCGCCGAAGACGCCATTGCCGCCAATGCCGTTGAAGCTGACGCCGGGAACGCTGATCTGGTGAACGGTCGCGCCGGCGCCGACGCCGAAGCCGACATAGACGCCGCTCCAGTTGTAGCCGGGAGCCGCCTGCTCCTGGACGACATCAGCGGCGTGCGCGGCCGACATCAAAGCGACGGCCGAAACAGCGCCCAACAGAACGGATTTCGCAGAAAGACGAAGAAACATAGCCCCATAACCCCAAGTTAAAACCCGGCGACGTTCTAGCAGGGGTTGTTGAAATTTGTAGTGGCAGAAATGCCACACCGATGTGGTGACCTGCCCAACCCTTGGGTGGTTTTTCGCGGGATACGGGCAGTTCAGGTAAAATGCACCCAGAAAAGGTCAGTTTGGTCGTGGGTGGCGCGTCTTCTGGTCCGACCACTTGTCCGACGGTGGACCAAGTCGCAGAAATGACCCTTGCGCGACGTCGGCCTTCAGTCTACCCTCACCTGAGAAAACCTTTTCCCAAACCGTCGCTTTCGACATCCGCCCCCCGGTCCGAATGCAACGGGCTCTTGTGAGAAAAGGTTTTCTCAACTGGGAGGTCCTTCGCCGAATATGTCTTCCGACGCCGAGTCAGCACCTGTCTTTGCCCGGCCGCCGGTCACGCTGCGCGAGGTCGCGGCCGTGGCCGGCGTCAGCGTCGCCACGGCGTCGAAGGCGCTGAACGGGCAGGGGCGCATGACCGCGGAGACGCGCGAGCGCATCCGCGAGACGGCGCGGCTGCTCGGCTTCCGGCCGAACAGCCTGGCGCAGAGCCTGCTCAGAAAACGCTCCTTCACCGTCGGGCTGCTCACCAACGATACCTATGGCCGCTTCTCGCTGCCGCTGATGGCCGGCGTTTCGGATGCGCTGGTCGACAAGGGCGTCTCGGTGTTCCTGTGCAATGTCGAAGACGATCAGCGGCTCGGCCAGCTGCATGTCGAGGCCATGCTCGACAAGCGCGTCGACGGCATCGTCGCCACCGGAAAACGCATCGACCGCCATTTGCCGGTCGATCTCTCCAATCTGCGCATTCCGGTCGTCTACGCTTTCACCCAGCCCGATCCCGGCGCGGTCGGCCTCGTCTCCGATGACGCCGGCGGCGCGCGGCTGGCGGTCGAGCAGTTCGTGCGGCTCGGGCGCCGCCGTATCGCCCATGTCACCGGACCGGCAAGCTTCGCCGTGGTGCACACGCGCGCCGATGCCTGGCGCGACGTCCTGAAGGAGAATGGCCTGGCCGCGGGCGAGCCGCTGCTCGGCGCCTGGTCGGAAGCCTGGGGCCACGATGCGGTGGCGCAACTGTTCGGCAAGGCGGGCAGGGAGGGTTGGCCGGACGCGGTCTTCTGCGGCAACGACCAGATCGCCCGCGGCGTCATCGACGCGCTGCGCGAACGCGGTATCCGCGTGCCCGACGATGTCGGCGTCATCGGCTTCGACAATTGGGAGATCGTGGCCGAGGCGACACGTCCGCCGCTGACCTCCGTCGACATGAACCTGGCAAGTCTCGGCCGAGAAGCCGGGCTTGCCCTGCTTTCGCTCGTCGACGGCCATCCAGCCGCGCCGGGCATCAGGAAACTGCCGTGCCGGCTGGTGGTGCGTCAGTCATGCGGCAGCCCGCCGCAATGAAGCAACAAGGCCGCGCCTCCGCATCCGCCGGGCGGCGTGGCCAAAACAGGGAGGAGAACCATGAGGAGGAGTAACGTGAAGACCATGTTTGCCAAGCTGGCTTTGGCCGCGGCCGTCATCGGCGGCGGCCTGCAGGCGGCGTCCGCCGAGACCGCCAACATCTGGGTGCGCGCCGACGGCTCGAACTTCATGCCGCGCATCGTCGACGCCTTCAACAAGGCGAACAAGGACCAGATCAAGCTCGACATCATCCCCAATGCCGAGATCATCCCGAAATATGGCGCCGCCGCCGCCGGTGGCACCGCGCCCGACGCGCTCTCGCTCGACCTGATCTACACGCCGTCCTTCGCCGCCGCCGGCCAGCTGGAGGACATCACCGACTGGGCGAAATCCTTGCCCTATTTTGCCAGCCTCTCGCCGGCGCATGTAAAGACCGGCACCTACAAGGACCGCATCTACGGCCTGCCGTTCTCGGCCGACGCCTCGGTGCTGATTTGGAACAAGAAGCTGTTCAAGCAGGCGGGGCTGGACCCAGAGAAGGGGCCGACCAACTGGGCCGAGATCGAGGCCGACGCAGAGAAGGTCAACGCGCTTGGCGGCGATATCAAGGGCTTCTACTTCTCCGGCAATTGCGGCGGCTGCAACATCTTCACCTTCACGCCGCTGATCTGGGCCTCGGGCGGCGACATCCTGTCGGAGGACGGCTCAAAGGCGACGCTCGACAGCCCGCAGCTGCGCGGCGCGATCGACCTCTACCGCTCGATGGTCAAGAAAGGTCTGGTGCCCGAGGGCGCGCAGACCGATACCGGCGCCAATTTCTTCGCGGCCTTCGCCGGCGGCAAGATCGGCCTCTCGCCCTCCGGCGCCTTCGCCATCGGCGCGCTCAACACGCAATATCCGGACGTCGACTACGGCATCACCTTCCTGCCGGGCAAGGATGGCGGCTGGTCGTCCTTCGCCGGCGGCGACAATTTCGTCGTCACCAAGGGCACCAAGAAGATCGCCGTGGTGAAGGAGTTCCTGGACTTCGCCTATTCGCTGGAGGGCCAGACGATCCTGGCCAAATATGGCAGCCTGCCGGTGCGCAACGACATCGCCAAGGACGCGCTGAAGGATCTCGACCCGCGCTACCAGGTGGCGGCCGAGGCGATGGCCAAGGGCAAGACGCCCTATTCGGTGGTGTTCAACGACCTGATCAACTCCGCCAACGGTCCGTGGACGCAGATGGTCAACGAGGTGTTCTTCGGCGACGATGTCGATGGCGCCATCAAGAATGCGCAAGACACCATGCAGTCGATCATCGACCAGGCGCCGAACAAGTAGACTCCAGGGCCAGCCGGCGGCGAGGATTGCGCAACGCCTCGCCGCCAAGGCTCTGACCGGCCGCCCGCCCCGTCTCCCTGGCCGGGCGGCCGGATGATGCATCGCTAAAGATAGGGCTAGGCGTTTGATACAGCTCACTTGCATTGTCGGTTCGGGGCGACGCGAGGTTCGCGCGCCCCTTCTCCCCTTGTGGGAGAAGGTGGATCGGCGCGCAGCGCCGAGACGGATGAGGGGTGTTCCAGGGAAAGCCAGCGTCTCACTTCGCTGGAACACCCCTCATCCGTCGCCCTCGGCGACACCTTCTCCCACAAGATGGGGAGAAGGGGGAGCGCGACCATGACCACCATCACCGCAACCTCCGCTCCAGCCCGCGCCAGGACACGCGCCGGCGCCGGCCTGCGGCAATGGGTAGGCCTGCTCTATGTCCTGCCGGCCGTCGCCCTGGTCACCGTCTTCTTCGTCATCCCGCTCGGTATGACGGCCTGGATGTCGCTCAACAACTGGCCGCTGATGGGCGAGCATTCCTTCATCGGTCTCGACAACTACGTCGCGATCCTGCGCGACACGCGCTTCTGGAACGCGCTGAAATTCACCTTCTACTATACGGTGATCGTCACCATCGCGATCTTCGCCGTCGCCTTCCCGCTGGCGATCTTCATCGAAAGGCCGCGGCCGCTCACCAATCTCTACCGCACCGCCTTCTTCATGCCGGCGGTGGTCGGCTTCGCCTCGGCGAGCCTGCTCTGGTCCTGGCTGCTCAATGTCGATTCCGGCCTGTTCAGCCCGGCCGCTTACGACCTCGGGCTGACCGCGAAGAAGGTCAATCTTCTCGCCACCTTCCAGCCGGCCTTCTGGTCGATCATCGCCATGGTGGTGTGGAAGGTCGCCGGCTTCACCATGATCATCCTGATGACCGGCCTGCAGTCGATCCCGCAGGACCTGCAGGAGGCGGCCGTCATCGACGGGGCAGGGCCGTTTGCGAGATTCCGGGCGATCACCTTGCCCTTGATGCGCCGCACTTTGGCGCTGGCGCTGATCCTGTCGGTCGCGGGCTCAATCCTTGCCTTCGACCAGTTCTACATCATCCTGCGCGGCGGCCCGCGCAACCAGACGCTGACGGCCGTCTACTGGATCTTCAACCAGTCCTTCGTGTCGTTCAAGCTCGGCTACGGCGCGGCGCTCTCGATGGTGCTGCTGGTCATCCTGGTGGCGCTCAGCCTCGTCCAGCTCTGGCTGCTGCGCAAGCCCGAGGGGCTCGACTGATGGCCGAGGCGATGGCGCAGAACCGCAGGGCCGCCTTCAGCCTCGCCAGGCATTCCACCGGCGTCATCGCCTCGGTGCTGTTCCTGGCGCCGATCGTCTGGACCGTTCTGTCGACCTTCAAGCCGGCGCAGGAGGCACGCCAGCCGCCGCTGCCGCCATGGCCGACGACCGGTTTCTCGATCGAGAATTACGAGACGCTGAACTCTTTCGGCGACGGGCTGTGGGTCTCGGCGCAGAACAGCATCTATGTCTCGGTGATGACTGTGCTGCTCTCGGTGCTGGTCAGCGTGCTTGCCGGTTACGGCTTCTCGCGCTTCCGCTTTCCGTTCCGCGATTTCTTCTTCGTCCTCATCCTGTCGACGATCATGATCCCGTTCCAGTCGATCCTGACGCCGATCTTCCTGGTGCTGACGAAGCTTGGCCTGCACAACACGCTGACCGGACTGGTCTGCGTCTATGTCACGCTGCAGCTGCCCTTCTCGATATTCATGATGCGCAACGCCTTCGACGCCGTGCCGCGCGAGATCGAGGAGGCCGCGCGCATGGACGGCGCCAACAATGTCACCATGCTGGTCAAGGTGATGCTGCCGCTGGTCTGGCCGGGCGTCGTCACCATCGCGCTGTTCGCCTTTCTCGGCGCTTGGAACGAGTTCCTGGCGGCACTCGTGCTGATGACCGACCAGTCCAAATTCACCTTGCCGGTGATGATGACCGCACTTCAGTCCGGCCGCTTCGGCGCCATCGACTGGGGCGCGGTGCAGGCCGGCGTCACGGTGATGATGGTGCCTTGCCTGATCCTGTTCCTGGCGCTGCAGCGCTTCTACATCCGCGGCCTCATGGCCGGAGCCGTCAAGTAATTCGAATGGAGTGACGTTCATGACAGCATCGCAGCCCGCCGCGCAGACCGGCACCTCCGCCAGGCCGAAACTCGCTTTCCGCCCACTGCCCGTGCCGCAGGTCGATGTCCGCGGTTTCTGGGGTGATCGCGTCGACGCCGTCGCCGCCAAGACCGCCGGCATCCTCTACGACCGCTGCGTCGAGGCGCGCATGCTGGAGCAGATCGACCCGGACGTGCCATCGCCCGGCGTCGTCATTCTTTTCCACGTCAGCGACGGTTTCACCGCGCGCACCGTGACCACGCAGATGTTCTGGGATTCCGACTGGGGCAAGACCATCGAGACCGCGGCCTATTCGCTCTACCGCCGCCGCAATCCCGAACTCGAAAAGAAGATCGACGCCGTCATCGACATGTACGGCAAGCTGCAGCAGGAGGACGGCTATCTGTCCAGCTGGTACCAGCGCATCCAGCCCGGCCTGCGCTGGACCAACCTGCGCGACTGCCACGAGCTCTATTGCGCCGGCCATCTGATCGAGGGCGCGGTCGCCTACTATCAGGCGACCGGCAAGCGCAAGCTGCTCGACATCATGAGCCGCTATGCCGACCACATCGCCGACACTTTTGGCCCGGAGCCCGGCAAGCGGAAGGGCTATTGCGGCCATGAGGAGATCGAGCTGGCTCTGGTCCGGCTCGCGCGTGCCACCGGCAACGACAGATATATGAAGCTGGCTAAGTATTTCATCGACCAGCGCGGCCAGCAGCCGCATTATTTCGACGAGGAGGCCCGGGCCCGTGGCGCCGACCCCAAGGACTTCCACTTCAAGACCTATGAATACAACCAATCGCACAGACCGGTGCGCGAGCAGGACAAGGTCGTCGGCCATGCGGTCAGGGCGATGTATCTCTATTCCGGCATGGCCGACATCGCGACGGAGTATGCCGACGACACGCTGAAACTCGCGCTTGAGAGGCTCTGGGACGATCTGACGACGAAGAGCCTTTACGTCACCGGCGGCCTCGGCCCGTCGAAAGACAATGAGGGTTTCACCGACGACTACGACCTGCCCAACGAAACCGCCTATGCCGAGACCTGCGCTTCGGTCGGCCTGGTGTTCTGGGCAAGCCGCATGCTCGGCATGGGCCCGAACGCCCGCTACGCCGACATGATGGAGCGCGCCCTCTACAATGGCTCGATCTCCGGCCTGTCGCTCGACGGTTCGCTGTTCTTCTACGAGAACCCGCTGGAGAGCCGTGGCGGCCATCATCGCTGGAAATGGCACCGCTGCCCGTGCTGCCCGCCCAATATCGGCCGCATGGTGGCGTCGATCGGCAGCTATTTCTACGGCCTCGCCGACGATGCGCTGGCGGTGCACCTTTATGGCGACTCGACCGCCCGTTTCGAGATCGCCGGCCGGCAGGTCACCCTGGTCCAGACCAGCAACTATCCCTGGGACGGCGCGGTCGCTATCGAGGTCGGACCGGAGGCGCCGGTTACGTTCACGCTCCATCTGCGCGTGCCTGCCTGGTGCCGCAAGGCAGCACTTCGGGTCAACGGCAAGATGCTTGATCTCGAAGCGGCGACGGTCGAGGGCTATGCCGCGATCCGCCGCGAATGGCGTCAGGGCGACCGGGTCGAACTCGACCTCGAAATGTCGATGGCGCGCCTCTTCGCCAACCCGAATGTGCGCCAGGACACCGGTCGCGTAGCACTTGCGCGCGGCCCGCTGCTCTACTGCGTCGAGGAAACCGACAATGGCGGCGGACTGCATCGCATCGCCTTGCCGCGCGAGGCAAGGCTCGAGGCGCACAAGGAGCCGAACCTGCTCGGCGGCGTCGTCACCCTTTCGGCCATCGGCAGCCGGGCCGAAACGGAGAACTGGGGCGCCGATCTCTACCGTCCCCAACCGCCCGCCACACAGGAAACGAAACTCAAGGCGGTTCCCTATTTCGCTTGGGACAATCGCGATCCCGGCGAGATGCTGGTCTGGCTCAGGGAAGGGTGAGCGCGGCTCCGGCTTCCGCATATGGCGGGCCGGCCGTTCTCATCGAGGATGGCCGTGCAAGCCTATCGAGGATCGGCAGTTGGCGCGGACTGCGCCGGTGCCTGTACATGCGTGTCGATGTTCATGCTCACTTCCGTCACCAGCTTGCGGCGAAGGGCCGTGACGTAGTCGTGCGGTTCCTTCGGTGACATCACAAAGGCTTGTGAGCCGCCGATGACGGATCGGGCAAAGTAGGAAGCCAGCGGCTGGTGGGGATCCTCGTCGTCCGCCGGGATGGCGATCGCGTTGATCGTGTAGCCCTTGGCGATCGCGTTCTCCCGGCTCGGCTGAACAGGCAGCCCGTCATTGTTCTCGCCATTTGAAGAGATGTCGATCACCTTCTTCATGGCGGTCCCGGGGAACTCGTCGAGCAGGAGGCCTCCGACATCGATTGCCGTCGACACCGAAGTTCCGCCCCGGCCCCTGCGGATATGGCCGGTATCGCCTTTATTCCTGATCACCGACGCGGCCGCCTTGGCATCTTCCAGTCCGCAGATGCGTGTCCACGGCAGCACGGTGCGCGAGCGGCCTGGGCTCGACCATTCGAAATAGGCCACGCCTATGCAGCCGAGGTAATTCTGGGCGATGGCTCTGATGATCTCGGGCGAGGTGAGTGCCGTGGCATGCCCTTCGCGCTGCAGGTCGGCGATCTTCGGATCGATCGAAGAGGAGAAGTCCACCGCGAAGACGACGGCGACGTCAACCTTCATCGATGCCGGATCGATGTTGGTTGCATCAGCGGCATGCCCCCAAAGGACCGCGGCAGCCAGCGTCGTCAGCCTGGCCAATGAAAGGGCATGCCTTGCCCGCCCGGCGTCAGTATCCGATTTCCCGTGAGGACCTTCGAGCATCCTACCCTCCATCTCGATACAGGTCGTTTTCGATGCGATGCGGTTTCGGCCGGTGAGATGAGCGCGAGTAGCCGCCAGCAAGGTCAACCGAGGGCGTCTTTCCAGCCTGCATTGGCGATGACGCGCGGCTCGCAGCCGGCCAGGCGCCTGCTGGCGAAGCCGAGTCGGCTCTGCCGGGATTGGTTCGCAAAGACGCGGTCGGCGTCCGGCTGGACATCGCGACCGACAGGATCGATCCAAGGATGATCGCCGCGCCGAGCGCGCCTGCCGGCGAAGACCGCTCGCCGAGGAAGATCGCCGCGCCCACAGCGCCAAAGGCGCTTTCCGCGCTGACCATCACCGCGGCGTGGCTGGCTGAGGTGAAACGCTGGGCGGCAATCTGGATGCTGAAGGCGATCGCGGTGGAGAAAACTCCGAGCACCACCAGTTCAGGGCCAGCCTCCAGGACAGCGGCCGATGACAGATTGCCTTTCACCGCCCCGAGCGGCAGGGCAATCGCGGCGGCGCCGAGGAACTGCGCGGCGGCAGCCGTGAAAGGGCGGGCATGGGCGTGCATGTGGCGCCCGAGCTCGACCGTCCACAGCGCATAGCAGCCGGCCGACAAGAGGGCGGTGAGGTCGCCGCTGCCGAAACCGGCAACCCCGCCTGACAACAGCAGGCAGCCGATCACCGTCGATCCCGCGGCGACGATGAGACCTGCCGTCGGATGTTCGCCTATGAGCAGCCAGGCGGCCAGCGGCGTGATCACCGTTGCCGTGCTTATGAAGAAGCTCGCATTGGTGACGCTGGCGCCGAGATAGCAGAGCTGTTGCAGAATGGCGAAGATGGCAAACAGCACAACCACCCGGGCCAGGCTGGAAGAATGCGCGGCGTCGGCCGGCGTTCGCCGTTCCGTCAGGACGAAGGGCAGCACCAGCAGCCCGCCGATCAGGCAGCGCAGCCCAACAGCGCTTAGCGCGTCGAGGTGATCGAGCACCGTCTTTTGCGCCACGTTTCCGAAGCCCCAAAGCGCGGCCGCAAACAGCAGCAGCAAATTGGCTGTGAGTTTTGACATTCGCCGCACCCTTGGGCAGAACCATGTTTCGGGTTCAGCTACCCCTAATTCAGCAAACTCTAAATGAAATGCGTCATGGTAACGCTTGGGTCGCGCGGCTGTGGAGCTTGCGAGGCGTTAGTTTTGAGTTAGGATTTCGTCAGGCTGGGGAGCTATTAAGCAATGCAAAGTGCGGAACGCCTTGCCGCCAGTAGAATCTTGCTTTTCGGCGGCTTCCAGATTGAGAAGGAAGCTGGCGGTCCAATTTGGCTGACCGGAAAGCGTGGCCCTGCAATCCTTGCCTACCTGGCTCGGTGTCAGGGCATGGCAGCGCCGCGCGAGAGGCTGGCCGACCTTCTTTGGAGCGATAGCGACAGCGGACATTCGCGCAACAGCCTGCGGCAAACGCTCAGCGTCCTGCGGCGGGATCTGTCGCGTCAGGGCCTGGATATCGTCTATTCCCACAAGGATCTGATCGGCCTCAGGCCGGAAGCGGTGGGGGTCGACGTCGACGAGTTTGAAGCGGGTCTGTCGGCACGTTCCGCCTCCGAACTCCAAACTGCCTTGGCTCTCTACAATGGGCCGTTTCTCGACGGTTTTTATGTCGGCACCAATGCTTTCGACGATTGGGCGGCATCGGAACGCGAAAGGCTGCTGGGTCGGGCGCTTGGATCGCTGGAGAAGCTCACCCGTCTTGTGGACCCTGAAAGCGGGCTGGCCGTGGTCGATCGAATTCTCGCCATGGAGCCGACGCGGGAGGAAGCCTACCGGCTGAAAATGGAACTGCTCGTTGCATGCGGTCAGCGCGACAAGGCGTTGCGAACCTTCGAGGCTTGCAGAAGCGTCTTGAGGAAGGAGTTCGGTGTCGACGTCAGCGCTGAGACGCGCGCGCTCTGGCAATCGCTGCTTTCCTCCACCGAGCCATCGTCAAACCCTCAGGCGGCCAATGGAGCCATCGCCGGTCAGCGCTCGGGACGCCCATCCATCGTCGTGGCCGACATCGTCAATCTGACGGGACAGCGCGGTGACGACTTTTTCGCCAAGGGTCTCGTTCACGATATCACCACGGCACTTTCCGAGGTGGCCGACTATATCGTGCTTTCGGCCCCCGAGAAAAACGGCGGGGAACCGAGGGCGCCGGCTGGCGTGCGGGCGCGCTATACGCTCAAGGGCAGCATCCAGCGGTCCGGAGACGAGCTCAGGGTGAACATCCAGCTTGTCGACGCCGCCGACGGGCGCAATGTCTGGGCGCAGAAATTCGACGACCACTCGCAGAACGCACTCGATTTCCAGGACAGGATCGCGCAGTCGGTCGTGTTGGCTGTCAGCCTCGAGCTTCAATTGACCAACTGGAAGGTTCGCGACAAGAGCCCGCCCGGTCCCCCCGAAGTGCGCAGGCTGGTGAACGAAGCCCTGATGAAATACTTCGAGATGACACGGGACTCGCTCCTGGTCTCGAAGGATCTCGCCGAAAAGGCTCTTTTGCTGGCGCCCGATAACGTTCGCGCGAAACGGACGCTGTCCATCGCGACGACCATGGGTGTTGCGTTCGGTGCTTTGCCTCGCGAGCAGGAGCACATCGACCGTGCGATTGAGCTTGCCGAGGACTCGGTAAGGGCTGTGCCCGATGACGAAATTGCCCGTTGCATCCTGTCATTCGCCTACGAATGCGATGGCCGGATTGACGAGGCAATCGTGCAATGCCAGCACGCGATCAGTCTCAATCCGAGCTACCCCAGCGGCCACGGCGATATTTCGATGCTCTTCGCCTTGCGCGGACAGGTCAGCGAGGCAATGCGCGAGGCCAACGAGGCGGTCCGGCTTGGAACGCATGACGTCATCGACTTCTGGCGCCATCACGGCTTGGTTATAGCGCTGTTCGCCGGCGGAGACGATCGGCGGGCGCTCGAAGTCGCCCGCAAGGTGGTCAGGACAAAGCCGGGATTCGTGCGCGGCGCCCTTTATTGGGCGGCCGCTGCTTCTGCGACGGGAAACAATGAAGAGGCGTCACGGGCAATCCACCATTGCCTGTCACAACTTCCGCATCTCAATATCGACAATGTCTGCCCAGGCTTTCTGCCGCGATATGTGAATGACAATCATCACGCGCGCTTCCTCGACATGCTCTCGAAGGCCGGCCTTCCCGCCGCTGATCCGCGTTGAAATTGCCGCATCCGCGACAGCCCTGGCGGTTCTGTCCGGTATCCTACAGATGCACGAAGGCTGTCAGCGGCAAATGGTCGGAGGCGACGCGCGACAGCGGCGTGTCATGCGCTTCGACGCCCGAAACCAGGTCGTGCCGGTTGCCCATGATGCGGTCGAGCGCCAGCACCGGCAGGCCCGACGGGAAAGTCGGCACCGCCGGCGGCGTCGGGCCGAAGGTCGTGTGCAGCGTGTTCAGCGCCGAGCGGTTGCCGAGCCGCCATTCGTTGAGATCGCCGAGCAGCAGCGTCGGCCTTTCGTCAGCGCTGCTCATGATGTCGAGCACGACGCGGGCCTGTTCGGAGCGTGAGCGGCGCAAGAGGCCGAGATGGGCGGCAATGACGCGTACAGACCGTTTCTCGTCGAGATCGATCTCGGCGACCAGCGCGCCGCGCGGCTCCAGTCCCGGCAGCTTGATCTGGTGGACGTCGCGCACGGTGCCCCGCTTGAACAGAAGCACGTTGCCGCGCCAGCCATGCCCCTTGCCATTGCCGCTGACCGGCACCGGCACCAGCCCCGTTTCCAGTTCCAGGCGGGCAAGGTCGAGCAGCCCGGCCCTATCGCCGAAACGGTTGTCGGCCTCCTGCAGCGCGATCACGTCGGGGCTCATTTCGCGGATGACGCGCGCCGTCCTTTCGGGATCGAACCTCCGGTCGGTGCCGATGCATTTGTGGACGTTATAGGAGGCAACGACGATTTCGGTGTCGTTGACGCGCTTGCGCGGCGTCGCCTTCGCCTTACGCGCATTTCTGCCGCGTATCGACAAGATCACGGTCTCCGGCAGGCTGCGTCCTTTGATGTCGTCTATCTCCATGATCCTGCTGCTCGATTTCCTGCTCTAAAGATAGGGCGATCCCAGCCACAGCAAACGGTCGAAGACGCGGATTATGAATGGCCTTTCCTTCAACGTCTGCAGCGTCACCGGCTGAGCCGTGGAGATGGCCGCCGCGATACGGGCGTCGATCTCGGCGGCGAAGTTTTCATCCAGCACTTCCATGTCGATCTCGAAATTCAGCCTCAGCGAGCGGGCGTCGAGGTTGGAGGAGCCGACATAGGCCCACACGCCATCGATCGCCATCAGCTTGGAATGGTCGAACGAGCCCTCGTGGCGCCAGACGCGGCAATAATGCTTCAAAACCTGGTCGAACTGCGCCGTCATCGCATGGTCGACGAGGAAAAGGTTGTTCACCGCCGGCACGACGATGTCGATCTCGACACCGCGCCGGCCGGCCGTGGTCAACGCGCTGATGAACTCGCGGTCCGGCAGGAAATAGGGCGACATGATGCGGATCGATTTGCGGGCGACCGAAAAGGCGCCCATCAGCAGCTTGAGATTGGTTTCGTTGGACGCGTCCGGCCCAGTCGCCACCGCGCGCACCAGCATCGGCTGACCGGGCGGCGGCACCGGGCGCTCGACCTGCCAGGGCCCGTCTTTCAAGGCCTCGTTGCCGGCAAAGCGCCAGTCCTCGGCGGCAACCGAGAACAGGTCGGCCACCACCGGCCCGGTGACCTCGAAATGGGTGTCGCGCGAACTGTCGGAACCGGCGAATTCGGCCGAGAATCCCTTGCGGATGTTCATGCCCCCCGTGAACGCCACCGTGCCGTCGACGATCAGGATCTTCCTGTGGGTCCTGAGATTGGCGTAGGGAAGTCTCAACCCCATGACGATGTTGCCGTTGAAGAGATCGACCGGGACGTCGGCCTCCCTGAGTTGTTTCAGAATGCTGGGTACCGAATAGCGCACGCCGACCGCGTCGATCAGCACCCGCACGGCGACGCCGCGCTTGACCGCGCTGCCGAGCGACTGGACGAAAAGCGCGCCTACCGCGTCATTGTCGAAAATATAGGTCTCCAGAAGCACGCTGCTTTGCGCAGCGTCGATCCCCCGGCACATCGCCGTATAGGCCTCGTCGCCGGTCTTGAGCACCGCGATGGTGTTTCCCGAGGTGAGCGGACGCCTCGCCACCCTGTCGCCAAGCGTCTTCAGCCCGGTGAAACGCTGGCCAAATTCGGCGCTGATCAGGGCTTCTAGCGCGACGTCGCGATCGTGCCTGGCCGCGGCCGCCTCGCTGGAGACAGGGCGCATGGCGCTGATCGTCGCCCGGCGGATGCGGTTGATGCCGGCAATGGCGTAGATGATCGCGCCGAGGAAGGGCGACAAGAGCATCACGCCCACCCAGCCGGTGGCCGCGCGCACGTCCTCCTTCGTCATGATGGCGTGCACGATGCCCACCGCCGCCATCGCCAGCGAGAGGAGCAGGATAAGCGTCGACCAGTGACTCGCAATCGCCTCGAACATCGGCCCGACTATTGTGCGAGCCGGCGCGGAAGGCAATGCGAGCGGTCAAGGCTGTTCCGGCAAATACGCGCCGGCGCGATGATACGCCGTCTGCAGCTTCGACGGCGCGCGCCATTTCCCTCGTTTGCCGCGTGAAGAGCCCTACGAGGCGGACGCGGCGACTTTCGGGCGTACGCCGCGTCCGAACTCGACGTCCCAACTGCGTTCCGCCGGCGCGGCTTCGCCGCTCAGCCCGAGCTTCGGGAACAGCAGTTCCGCGACGTTGAAGACCTCTTCCAGATGCGGGTAGGCGGACGCGATGATCGTTTCGATGCCGATCTCCTGATACTCGCGGATTCGCGCCGCGACATTGTCGGGATTGCCGACGAGCGCGGTACCGGCGCCGCCGCGCACCAGCCCGGGACCGGCCCACAGATTCGGACCGATGACCAGCTTGTCGCGCCGGCCCTGATGCAGCGCCGACATGCGCTTCTGCCCGACCGATTCCGAGATGTTGACGAATCCGTTCTGGGCTTCGGCGATCAGGTCGTCGGTCACATGGCTGATCAGCCGGTCGGCGGCGGCCCAGGCCTCGTCCTCGGTTTCGCGCACGATCAGATGAATGCGCAGGCCGAAGCGGATCGTGCGGCCTTGCGCCGCCGCCGCCTTTTTCACGCGATCGATTTTTTCGGCGAGCTGGTCCACCGGTTCGCCCCAGCTCAGATAGGCGTCCACATGCTTGGCGGCGATCGCGATGCCGGCATCGGAAGAGCCTCCGAACCAGAGCGGCGGATGCGGTTGCTGAACGGGCGGGAAGGAGATGTCGGTGCCGTGCGCCGAAAGGTATTTGCCCTCGAAATCCGCCGGCTCACCGGAAAGGATCCGCCGCCAGATGGTCAGGAATTCGTCGGTCTGCGCATAGCGCTCGTCGTGAGCGAGCTTGTTGCCGTCGCCGGCAAGGTCGGCCGGATCAGCTCCGGTGACGACGTTGAGCAGCACCCGGCCACCGGAAATGCGGTCCAGCGTGGCCGCGTGGCGCGCGAACAGCGCCGGCGTCCCGCTGCCCGGCCGGAGCGCCACCAGGAACTTCAGCCGTTCGGTGAGCGGGATCAGCCCGGCGGCCACGATCCAGGCGTCCTCGCAGCGGGTGCCCGTGGGCAGGAGCACGCCCTTGAAGCCAAGCCGGTCGGCGGCTTGGGCGATCTCCTTGAGATAGCCGAAGGTCGCCGGCCGGTGGCGCTCGTCGGTGCCGAGATAGGGGCCGTCGCCATGCGTCGGCAGATACCAGTAGAGATCGAGCGGACGGGTGTTGTTGCTGGACATCGGATTGTTCCTTCAGCGATTGCGGAATCTGGGAGCAAGCCTCAGAGCTTGCCTTTCCAGGGGATGAGGCGGTGCTCCAGCCAGCGCATGCCGCTGGTGAAGGCGAAGGCGAGGATGGCGATGACGATCAGGCCGACGAACACGACATCGGTCGCGAGGAAATTGGCCGCCGACATGATCATGTAGCCGAGCCCTGACTGGGCCGCGATCAGCTCGGCCGCGACCAGCGTCGACAATCCGGCGCCGATGGCGATCTTCAGCCCGGTCAGGATTTCCGGCAAGGCGGACGGCAGGACGATGCTGGTGAACAGCTGCAGCCGGCTGGCGCCAAGGGACAGCGCGGCGTTGATGCGTTCGACGGGCACCGACCGCACACCCGCCTGTGCCGCAAAGCAGATCGGCGCGAAGGTCGACAGCGACAGGAGAACGACCTTGGAGGTCTCGCCGATACCGAGCCAGATGATCAGCAGGGGCAGATAGGCCAGCGGCGGCAGGCCCCAATAGAGATCGATCGGCACGCTGAAGATGCCCTTGACCCAGCGGTTGAGCCCCATGAGCAGGCCGAGCGGAATGCCCACGAAAATGCCGACGCCGAGCGCCGCGGCAATGCGGCCTAGGCTTGCCAGCGTGTGGTCGAGCAGCGTGCCGTTGGCATAGCCGTCGGCCGCGACGGCGCTGAACTGGGTCAGCACGTCGGCCGGCGACGGCAGGAACAGCGGCGACGCCCAGCCGAAGCGCGCGGCGAGGAACCACAATGCGATCAGCCCCGCCAGCGTGACCAGGCTGATACCGAACGTGCTTGTCGATGCGGCCCGGCGCGGTCGGGGAGAGGGCCTTCGCCGAGTCGTCGCGGGCGGGAACGAGGTGGGGGAATTGGCGGCAAGCGTCATTGCAAGGTTCCTGTGCGGGCGCCTTCCGGCTGGTGGATGAGCGAGCGGATTTCCTGCCGCAGTTCGATGAAACGCGGGTGGGACTGGATCGGCCCGATGTCGCCGCTTTCGGCAAAGTCGCGCACGAAGTCGGCGTCGAAGCGGGCGACGATGCGGCCCGGCCGGGGCGACATCACGACGATGGTGGTGCCGAGCGTCAGGGCCTCCTCGATCGAGTGGGTGATGAACAGGATCTGCTTGCCGGTCTTGGCCCAGACCGAGGCCAGCAACTGCTGCATCGTCTCGCGCGTCAGGCTGTCGAGGGCGCCGAACGGCTCGTCCATCAAGAGGATTTTCGGATCGGTGGCCAGCGCCCGTGCGATGCCGACCCGCTGGCGCATGCCGCCCGACAGTTCGTAGGGCGGCTTTTCGGCGAAATCGGCGAGGCCGACCAGTTCCAAAAGGTGCCTCGACCGCTCATGGCGCTCGCCGCGCGACACGCCCCGGTACTTCAGGCCGAGCGCGACGTTGTCCAGCACATTGGCCCAAGGCAGCAGGGTGTCCTTCTGGAACACGACACCGCGATCGCCGCCTGGCGCCACGATTTCCTGCCCGTCCAGCGTGATGGTGCCTTCGGAGAGCGGCAGGAAGCCGGCGATCGCGTTCAGCAAAGTCGATTTGCCGCACCCGGAAGCACCGACCGCGACAACGATGGAAGCGGGAGCGATATCGAGCGAGACGTGATCGAGCGCATGCACGTCCTGGCCATCGGAAGCCGGAAAGGTGACGCTGGCATCGCGGATTCGAAGCATGGGTGGCCTCCGGGCGATTTGGCTGGCTTGCCAGCCAAATCGGCGTTCCTTCAGGGGTTGCTAGTTCGAGGCCTTGGCCACTTCCGCGTATTGCGGATCGGCGAATGCTGCGTAGCTGTCCTTGATCGAGGTGATCTTGTGCTGGTCCTTCAGGAAGCCTGCGGTGTCCTTGAGGATTCTCGCAACCGCGCTCTTCTCGCCGCCGCCCAGCCATTTGCCGGAGACCTGCTCGTCGAGCGGCGGGACGACCGTCGTCTTCAACTGCTCCGAATTCTCGGCCGCCGTGCCGCCCTGCAATTTTGCGATTGCCTTGGCGCTCTCGGAGTCCGGGCCCCAGGCGGCAGGGTTGCTCAGATAGGCCTGGTTGTAGCCGTCGATCAGCCGGACATACTGGCCGAGGAACTCCGGATTGGCCTTGGCGAACGCGCCGGTGACGACCAGCGCGCTGAAGGTCGGCGCGCCGCGATCGGCGACCTGGCCGGCCGTGAGCAGGACCTTGCCGTTCTTCTTGAGTTCGGACAGCGCCGGATCCCAGACGAAGCCCCCGTCGATGTCGCCGCGCTTCCAGGCCGCGACGATCTCTGGCTGCGGAATGGCGATGACCTGGGTTTCCTTTTCGGAAATGCCTTCCTGCTTGAGCACGGCCAGAAGCTGGTAATGGTCGGTCGAGACCGGCGCCGCGGCGAGCTTCTTGCCGCGCAGATCCGCCGGCGACTTGATTTCGGGCCGCACCACCAGGGCCTCGCCGTCACGCGAGACCGACGAGATGTAGAACGCCTTCACGTCGATGCCCTTGCTGACGGCGGCCGAGAACGGGCTCGACCCGACATCGCCGATCTGGACATCGCCGGATGCGATGGCGGCGAAGATGTCGGCACCGGAATTGAAGCGGCGGAATTCGATGTTCCAGCCGGTCTTCTTGGCAAGGTCGCCATTGGCGATGCCGAGATTGTAGGGGTTGGCGCCGGTCTGGTAGGCGATGACGACTTTCTTGTCGTCCGCGGCGTTCGCCGCGGTGTGCGCGGAAGCCAGGGCAAGCCCGAAAAGGGCGGCGGAAATCAATTTTCGCATGGGCTTTAATCCTTTGAACTGAGGGCACAGCCTCGATTGCAGCCACCAGAGGGCCGTGAATTAAAGTCCACTAACCCGATAGAATTAGACAGGAATGATATTCCGAAAGGACGATCCGCGATGAAAAAGAATTGAGCTGAAATGCGAGGTGACCCCGGAGAGTCATTCTACGCAGGCGCGGTTCGCGCGTCGCAAAGGCCCGTCAACGGCGAGGCCGAAGCGTGGCGTTACGACTGCCTGGCGGCAAGGACCGCGGTCATCCGCTCGGCCAGCTCCGCCACCGGCCCCGTCTTTTCCCAGCCATAGAGCGAAACCACCATCGAGCGCTCCGCGTCAAGCGGCGCGTAGGGGCGGACACGATGCCCGATCGTCACGCTCCGGGGCAGCAACGACAGGCCGAGCCCGGCCTCCACGCCGACCAGCACGTTGCGCAGGCTGCTGCCGGAGAAGGCGATGTACCAGCGGCGCTGCTCGCGCTCGATCCGCTCGAACATGGCCTCACGATAGAGCCCGCCGGGCGGGAAGGCGACCAGCGGGATGGGATCGGCCCAGTCGGATCTGGCCGGGTCGGCGCTTTCGAACCACGCCATGGGTTCGGGAAAGCTCGCGCGGCAGTCGGGTTCGGCGGTCGCTTCCTTGACCACCACGATGTCGAACTCGCTGGCGCGATAGCGCCGGGTCAGATCGCGGCTCAGGCCCGTGGTGACGTCCAGCCGCGCCGCGCGGTGCCGCCTGGCGAAATCGCCGAACACCTCGGCCATCGTCGTGTTGACGATGTCCTCCGGCACGCCGATCCGCACCGGCGTGGTGCCGGCCGGATCGCCAAGCGCCGTTTCCGCTTCATGCTGCAGGGCAAGGATGCGACGCCCATAACCGAGCAGGCGCTCGCCCGCGGCTGTCGGTTTGATCCTGCGGCCCGAGACCGCCCCTTTTGTCCTGGCGCTGCTGCTGGGGGCGGGGCTGGGCGGCTCCTTCTCGCTCACCATGATCGTCGCGCTCGAGCATCTGCCGGACCCGGCGGAGGCCGGCGCACTGTCGGCCATGATGCAAGGTGGCGGTTTCCTGATCGCCGCGATCCCGCCCTGGATCGTCGCGGTGCTGCACGATCTCACCGGCGGCTTCCACGCCGGCTGGCTGCTGCATCTCGCCTGCATCGCCATCGTGACAGTGCTGACCTTCCGTCTCGCGCCGCGCAGCTATGCGCCGGCAATGAAGTTAGAGACACCTGAACCGGTCACGGTTTGATGTAGGCTCGCCGGCCTACAGCTTCCTGAAGAAGCCCGACAGAATGTTCGGACCTGCTTCGCCCGGCCTCAGCCTGATCCCGTCCTCGAAGCAGTTCAGCGTCACGCATTCGAAGCCGTGATGCGCGAGGAGCGCAACCAGCGAGTCGCGGTCGAAATGATGCAGGTGTTCGTTGGGCAGGCGCATGCGCCACTTGGCGAACCATGTGTCGCCGTCGGCGCCGAGTTCGCGCCAGCGGCAATAAGGGACGGCGATGGCCAGGTGGCGGGTCTGAAGGCGGGAGAGGAAATCAAGATCGGGGATGTGCTCGAGCACGTCGAACATGGCGACGAGGTCCCACGTGCCGGCGAGCGCCTGATCCCAGTCGACGAAGCTGACGCCCTTGGGCAAGGGGAATTCAGCGATATCGCAGCCTGCGCAATCGGCGACGCCGGTTATTTTGGCGGCTTCGATGAATGTGCCCGTGCCATATCCGATTTCCAGCACGGACCGAGGAATCTCACCCGTGATCCCCAGCACCCAGCCAAGCCGCTGGTAGCCGAGCTTTATGGTCCGGTCGCTCAGGTCCTCATAATAGGAGATGTATTTCTTGTCGTACTTAATCGGTGCGAAGTCGATCTGGTGGATCACGCCGAACCTGTCCACCTCGTAATTGTCCAACATTAGCCGCGCGGCCTCCGGAATTCCTTGCATCGTCAGTTACACGCAGCCGCGGTCTTGAGCGCTTCGGCCCGGGAAGGTGCGGGCAAATTTCCGATCCGTCGCACAGAGGCGTAGAACCTCGGATAGTCGCCGGAGCACAGGTCGAACAAGCGAAGAAAGGCCGGGACCTCTTCGCCGTAGACAGAAGTCGCGGCAAGCTTTGCATTATTGATCGGGCTATCGAACCAGGCATCGTATCCGCGGTATCCGGCCCATCGCCTGTCGCGCATTTGCCGGTAGCGCGTGCGCAGCTTGTCGATCGTGGCTGCTTTGGCGGCCGCCATCTGCTCCGGGCTGCGCGGGCTTCCATAGACCTGGCTCAACTCGTCCCGGGTTTTCGCGATCAGTTCGAGAAAATCCGCCTTGCGCTTGCGATCGGCTTCGTAGGCGCGCAATCCGGCGCGATTGCCGGTGGCGCGCAGCCATCTCCGCGTGCCGGTGGTTTCGACGGAAACAGCGAAAGCCTCGTTGAACGCGGAGTCGCCGTTCACATAGACCTTCTGATGCGCCAGCTCATGGAAAACAAGGCTTGCGAGGTAGGTGTCGTTCTGACGCAGCATGGTGCTGAGCAGCGGGTCGCTGAACCAGCCCAGTGTGGAATAGGCCGTGATGCCCGTCACATAGACGTCCAGCCCTTGTCGCTGCAACGCAGCGGCATTTTCGAGCGCGTCTTTGCGCGAAAAATAGCCCTTGTAGGGAACGCAGCCGAACACCGGAAAGCACCACGTTATCGGGGCGAGAGAGAATTGCGGCGCGGCAAAGACCGCCAGGGTCACATCGTTCCGACCGACGTCGACATAGCTGCGGTAGCTGCTGTTGTCGGGCAGCGCCAGCTCTTCCGTGGCAAAGCGGCGTATGGCGCTGGCCGACGTCAGCTTGGCGCGCAATGGCTCCGGCGTCGAGGGATCACCGATCAGCTTCGTAACATTCTTGCGCGCGGCCATGATCTCGACATGGCCCTCCAATGACTGCGCATAGTAGACAACGCTGGTGCACCCGGTCATACCGGACGCCATGATCGCAGCGGCAAGCAATCGAAAAACGCGCCTCAAAGCCTGGTCACCGCCCGCTCATCTCCCATGGAGCAAATCTCTCCATTTGCTCCATGTCTCAAACAGGCGCGCCTATTTCGTCAAGACCTGGAGGGCAGCGGGCCGGATTTTCGATTTCTCAGCGCTCGATGAAAATCTAAACCCGCCTCGCCACCAGCCGCAGCCAGGGCGCAAGGTGGAAGGCCGCCATCAGGAGATACATCGGCACCATGCCGCTGAGCACCGAGGCGCCCGACATGCACATCATGTCGTGGCCGCCATAAGCAGCCGTCAGCAGCGCCATCGTTGCAAAGGTCGGCGCCGCGGCGAGGCACAGCCAGTCGGCGAGGCCGAAGCCGCTCAGGCCGGCCGGGCGAGGGGAGTCGATATTCATGATATCCACCTTCTGGAGCGATCAGGCTTTCAAGCCCATGGGAACAAGGGCGTAGCGGGATCGACTCCGGCGGCACAGTTCCCGCCGCCGGAATCGCCTCACGCTCAGGCGTTCTTGTTGCGGAACGCCGCTTCGCCGGCATCCGACACCTCGACCCATCTCCGGTCGGGAGCGGCGCCTGCTTCATAATTGTCGTGCCAGTTCCACCACTTGTAGGTCTGGGTCTGCGGATAACCCTCGGGCGAATCCTCCCACACCTCCTGGCGGCCGAGCGGCGTGATGTCGAGGTAGCTCCAGACCGTGCCAAACGCTTCGTCGCCGCGGTTGTTGACGAAATAGGTGCGGAAGATGCGTTTGCCGTCATGGATGAAGACGTTGTGGCCGTGCCATTCGTCGACGCCGAAATCCTTATCCCAGCTGTCGGTGATGGTGTACCAGGGCATCTTCCAGTCCATCCGTTCCTTCACCCGCTGGATGTCGGCCTGCGGTGCGCGCGAGGCATAGGCGAGCGTGGTGTCGCGGGCGTTGAGATGGGCGAGGTTGCCGACCTGGTCGGCACCGAGCGAGCAGCCGCGGCAGGCGTGCTCCGGCCAACCAAAGACGCCAGGCTCGAAGAAGGCGCGGTAGACGACGAGCTGGCGGCGGCCTGCGAAGAGGTCGAGCAGGCTCGCCTTGCCGTTCGGGCCTTCGAAAACATAGTCCTTCTTGACTTCCATCCACGGCATGCGGCGGCGTTCGGCGGCCAAAGCATCGCGGGCGCGGGTCAGGGTCTTTTCCTTCACCAGCATCTCTTCATACGCGCCTTCCCACGCTTCCTGCGAAACGATCGGCGGTGTCTTCATGTGTTGGGTCATTGCTCTTGTCCCGTTCTTGGGTTTGGTTGGGGGTGACGAGGACAGACATAGGGCCGCACGCTTCGATGGTGAGAGTTACAAGTGTGACGCGATTTGCTGCGGCAGCCCCTGAGGCGATGGCATGGACTCGCTGATCAATGCCGCCGGCCGCGCGCTCGCCGCTGGCGATCCGCTCGGCGCTTTGAAGCGCGTCGCGCTGCGCGACGACGCGCCGGCGCTGGCGCTGCGCGGCATCGCGATGGCGCAGCTCGGCGACTTCGCAAAGGCCAAAGCGCTGCTGAAGGATGCTGCCCGCGCCTTCAGCCCGAGGGAAGCCGTGGCCCGCGCCCGTTGCGTCGTCGCCGAGGCCGAGATCGCGCTGGTATCACGCGACCTCGGCTGGCCGGAGAAGGCTCTGCGATCCGCGCGCGCGACGCTCGCCGCGCATGGCGACCGGCTGAACGCCGCCTATGCCGGCAGCCTCGAAGCGCGCCGCCTCATTCTCATCGGCCGCCTCGACGAGGCCGAGCGCCTGCTCGCGGACTTCGATCCGGCGCCGCTGCCGCCAGTCGCGCGCGTCGCGCATGAATTGGCCGCGGCCGGCATCGCCGTCCGTCGCCTCAGGACCAAGGCGGCGCGCTCGGCCTTCGGCCGGGCATCGCTCGCCGCCTACGAGGCCAACATCCCTGCCTTGCGGGCCGAAGTCGAGGCGGCGTCCCTGGTGCTGAACACGCCCGTCGGACGGCTGATCGCGCGCGGCGCGGAGAAGGAACTGCTGCTCGACGAGGTCGAAGCGCTGCTGGGTTCGGGCGCGATCGTCGTCGATGCCTGCCGCAACGTCGTGCGCGAAGGCGATGCAGTCGTTTCGCTGGCAACCCGGCCGGTGCTGTTTGCGCTGGCGCGCACGCTTGCCGAGGCATGGCCGGCCGACGCATCGCGCGAAACGCTGCTGAGGCGCGCCTTCCGGGCAAGGCATGCCGATGAATCGCATCGCGCGCGGCTCAGGGTCGAGATGGGACGGTTGCGCGCCGAGCTCGGTGAGGTGGCCGAGATCAATGCGACCGCTGCCGGTTTCACGCTGACGCCGCTGAAGGCCGCCGAGGTCGTCGTGCTGGCGCCGCCGGTCGAGGAGGAGCACGGCGCGGTGCTCGCCTTCCTGACCGATGGTGAGTCCTGGTCGAGCTCGGCGCTGGCGATCGCGCTTGGCGCCAGCGCGCGCACCGTCCAGCGGGCGTTGGAGGAATTGTCGTCGCAACACAAGGTGCAGGCGGTCGGGCGCGGCCGGGCGCGCCGCTGGATGATGCCGCCGGTGACCGTATTCCCGACTGTCTTGTTACTCCCGGGTCCGCTGCCGACCGACTAGTGTGCGGCCATTGTTCGAATGGAGATTGAAAATGAAACGAGCCGCTGCCGAGATCCTGCGTGAATACGGACCGTTCCCCGGCGTCGAGCGCGTTAACGGCGTTACCTATGACGGCGAAAACGTCTGGTTCGCCAGCGACGACAAGCTGAACGCGCTCGATCCGGATAGCGGCATGATCGTGCGTACGATCGATGTCGCCTCGCATGCCGGTACTGCCTTCGACGGCCAGTATCTCTACCAGATTGCCGAAGATCGCATCCACAAGGTGGACCCGAAGATCGGCAAGGTCATCGCAACCATTCCCGCCCCCGGCAACGGGGGTGACTCGGGGCTCGCCTGGGCCGAGGGTTCGCTCTGGGTTGGCGAATACCGGGCACATAAAATCCATCAGATCGATCCTGAAACGGGCAAGGTGATCCGCACGATCGAATCGAAGCGCGTCGTTACCGGCGTCACCTGGGTCGATGGCGAGCTCTGGCATGCCACCTGGGAGGGCGAGGACGGCGATCTGGTGCGCGTCGATCCCGACACAGGCGATGTGCTGCAGGAATTGGCGATGCCCTCCGGCGTGTCGGGGCTGGAATCCGACGGCGGTGGCTGCTTCTTTTGCGGTGGCGGCAGCAGCGGCAAGATCAAGGCCGCGCGGCGTCCGGGACATAGAGCAATTCCAGGAAAAGTGTGAGCGGTTTTCCGTCCGGAATTGCGTAAAACAAAGGAGATAGGGCGTTTCGCCGTTTCCGTGAAACGGTGAAACACACCTAGCACCGGCAAGTAAGGACTGGTGGAAGGGCGGCCCGATCAGGCCGCTTCGCGCGCCGGCCGCGTCATCGGCTTGTTGGAGGCCTTCGCGGCATTCGGCCCGTCGATATGGGCCCAGGCCGGTCGCTCGAACAGGAAGGTGCCGAAGCCGATGCGCTTGACGACGAAATAGAGCACCACCGGGCTGATGATCGAGACGAGCAGCACCGCGAAGCTCAGCATGCCGGTGTCGGTCAGGAGGCCGCTTGCCAGCATGACACCACGGAAGATCGACATCGGTATGGTGAAGGCGACATAGACGACCAGCGAATGCTCGCCGAGCCACCGCAGCCACTCCATCGAGGCGAATTTCGACAGGAAGCCGCCGGCCACGCAAAGCGCCACCGCGCCGGCGACGGCCAGCGCCAGATGCAGCGGCGGCCATGCCGCCAGGCCCATCTGCATCCCGACCGGCTGCACGGCATAGCCCGGCGAATAGACGAGCAGGCCGTTGGCGAGCGCCCAGGCGAGCAGGCCCGCAACGGCGATCGCCGGGCGAGTCTGTGTCCATTCGACCAGCCGGAATATCAGCGGCGCCAGGACGAAGCCCAGATAGAAGAACACGAAATAGGCCGCGAACTGCTCAAGCGCGTAGCTGTCCGGTTTCGGCGCCCACATCTGCAGCGCGGCGGCAGCCAAGATGACGATCCAGTGCGGCACTTTGAATTCGCGCAGTATGCGTATGACGATGCCGAACACCGCAAGCATGTAGATGAACCACAGGACGCCATAGGGCTGGACGGCGGCCATTGCGAGGTCGTGCAGCATTCCGGTCGGATCGCCGCTGAAGATGCCGATCTTCAGCCCGATCGAGATGACCGCCCACAGCACGTAGAAATAGAGATAGTGGACGACGCGCCGGTCGACATAGCGCCGCCATGGCCGGTCGATCACCTGCGACAGGAACAGGCCCGAGATCAGGAAGAACTCCGGCATGCGGAAGGGCGTCGCAAAGCCGATGACATAATGCAGGAAGCCGACGCCGCCGGTGTATTCACCGGTGTTGTAGGCCGAATACATCATCACCACGAGGATGATGGAAAGGCCTTTTGCCGTGTCCACCCACGGCATGCGGTTCGGGTTGCTCATACGCGATCTCGAGGAAATTCAACTGCCGCGATTGTAGCGGACACGCAAATCCCGCGCAGCATCAAGCTTCCATTAACGTAAACGCGGCACTCCGTCTCGGAACCGGTCTCAACTGTCGGCTGATGTCGGAACCACGGCGGCTGTACGTGCCTCGCGCATCGCTATCGCCACGATCGCGCCCGACAGGAAGGTCAGCGCCGCGACCGCCACGATCGCCGCGGAGAGGCCGAAAAAGTCGGCGATCAGGCCCGCGGAGAGGGCGCCAATCGCATAACCGAGATCGCGCCAGAAGCGATAGACGCTGAGCGAGCGCGCCCGCCAGGAGGGGTGCGATGCGTCCGAAACCGCCGCGATCAGGCTCGGATAGACCATCGCCGTGCCGAGGCCGAGCAGCAGGCTCGCCAGCAGCCACCAGCCGAAATCGCGCGTCATGGCGGTGGTGAGAAGCCCCGCCGCCTGCACCCACATGCCGGCGACGATCAGCCCCTTGCGGCCCCACCGGTCGCTCAACGGCCCGGTCGCGACCTGGAAGATGCCCCACACTGCCGGATAGACCGCCTTCAGGATGCCGATGCGCTCGACGCCCAGCCCATTGGCGACGAAGAAGAGCGGAAACAGCCCCCAGCTCATGCCGTCGTTGAGATTGTTCACCAGGCCGGCCTGCGAAGCGGCGAACAGATTGCGGTCCCCGAACGAGGTCAGCATGAAGATCTCGCGGAAGCTGAGCGGCGAAGCCTCTTTTGGATGGTTCGCCAGTTCCTGCCGGACATGCTCGCGCGTGTCGCGCACGAGCAGGATCGACAGCGCGGCGCCGAGGATCGCATAGCCGACGCCGAGATAGATCGGCACGGGACGAAAGCCGTAGCGGCTCGCCAGATAGCCGGTGAGGAAAGCGGTGACGCCGACGGCGAGATAGCCGGCGAATTCGTTGAGCCCGACGGCCAGCCCGCGCGATTTCGGCCCGACCAGGTCGATCTTCATGATCACCGTCATCGACCAGGCGAACCCCTGGTTGATGCCGAGCAGCGCGTTGGCGGCGACGATCCAGCCCCAACTCGGCGCTGAGATGATGATGAACGGCACCGGCAGGCCGAACAGCCAGCCGAGGATCAGCACGCGCTTGCGTCCCCATGTGTCGGCGAGCTGGCCGGAGACGAGATTGGCGCAGGCTTTGACCACACCGAAGCTAACGATGAAGGAGACGATGAGCGTGGTCGAAGCGACCCCGAATTCCTCCGCGCCGATCAGCGGCACCACGGTCCGCTCGATGCCGACCATGCCGCCGACGAAGGCGTTGATCAGCACTAGGAGCGAAAACTGCTTCCAGTTGGCCTTGAGGCCAAGCGCGACGGCGGGCGCCGCTGCGCTCAAGATTTCGCTCCGGCGTTGATGGCCCGGGTCCGGGCGGCCTCCGGCGGCGGGGGAGGGATGTCGGCGGTCATGGCGGCGACGAACTCACCCCCGTCCTCGATGCGGAAGGCCTTGTTAAAGCGCCGCTCGAAACCGATCGTCGATGTCGGCTTGCCGCTCAGCGAGCGCCCGCAGACCGAGCCGGAAAAGGCGCCGGGCAGCACCTCGATATGGTCGGACAACTCCTTCAGCCGGCGCGCGCTGGCGAAGAGCGCGCGCGCCCCGTCCTCGGCGCTGGAGGCAAGCTCGGTGCGGCCGAGGTCGCCGACCATCAGCGTGTGCCCGGTGAGCACGAACCAGGGTTCGGACGACCGCGTCCGGTCGGTGACCAAAAGGCTCAGATGCTCCGGCGTGTGGCCGGGTGTATGCATCACCGTCGCCGTCACATTGCCGAGCTCCAGCACCTCGCCGTCCTTCACGCGCCGGAACGGGAAGCCTGCCTGGGCTCCTTCGAACAGCACATAGTCGGCGCCGGTCGCCTCGGCCAGCGAGCGCCCGGCCGAGATATGGTCGGCATGGACATGCGTGTCGACGACATAGAGGATGCGCATGCCGGTCGCGCGCGCCGCCTCGACATAGGGCGCGATGTCGCCGACCGGATCGACGACCGCCGCGCAAGCCTTGCCGCCGCAGCCGAACAGATAGGAGGCGGCAACCGGGTCGGTGTGCAGGAACTGCCTCAGAATCATTGCCTTCCCTCCGAACGGACAAACCGCGCCGAGCGAGCCGCCCGGCTTGACAGCAAGTCGAAACTGTCATTCAATTATTCTATTGAATGACGATGCGTCGCAGAAAGGCCGATGTCAATCCGCAATCCGAAGCAGGCGCTCTACGAACAGTTCGCCATCGTCGCCAAGGCGCTCGGGCACCCGTTGCGCCTGGAAATGATCGAGCATCTGGCGCAGGGCGCCCGCAGCGTCGAGGCGCTCGCGGCGAAGCTCGGCCAGCCGGTCGCCAACATCTCCCAGCATTTGCAGGCGCTGCGCCGCGCCGGCATCGTCTCGGCCGAGCGCGACGGCAAGTTCGTGCATTATTCACTGGCCGATGCGAGCGTGCTGTCGGCCTTAGCCGCGGTGCGCGGCCTCGCCGAGCGGCAACTCGCCGAGGTCGATCGCATCGTGCGCGGCTATTTCGACGCGCGCGACGATATGCGGCCGGTCACGCGTGACGAGCTTCAGACGCTGATGCGCGATGGCCTTGTGACGCTGATCGACGTCCGCCCGCCGGACGAATTCGCGCTCGGCCATGTGCCAGGCGCGATCAATGTCCCGCTGGGCGAAATCAAGACCTGGTCCGCCGACGCCGCTCCCGACCGCGAAGTCGTCGCCTATTGCCGCGGCCCGTGGTGCGTGATGTCGTTCGAAGCGGTCGCGGCCCTGCGTTCGCTTGGCTATTCCGCGCGGCGCCTCGAGGACGGCCTGCCGGAATGGAAGGCCGCCGGCCTGCCGGTAAAAATGGCCGCCTGACTGCGGGTTATGCTTGGAATAGCAAACGGCCCGCCTGTTTGAGGCGGGCCGTCGCAAGGATGGCCCTAAAATCTCAGTCCTTGGCGCGCTCGACGTAAGAACCGTCGGCGGTCATCACCACCACGCGCGTGCCAGTGGAGATGTGCGGCGGCACGGTCGTGCGCACGCCGTTCGAAAGCACGGCCGGCTTGTAGGAGGAAGACGCCGTCTGGCCCTTGGTGACCGGCTCGGTCTCGACAACCTCGAAGGTGGCGCGCTGCGGCAGCACCAATGAGATCGGCACGTCGTTGAACTGCGCCAGCTGCACGGCCATGCCTTCCTGCAGATAGGGCGCGAAGTCGCCGACCACGCCTTCCGAGGCCACGACTTGGTCGTAGCTTTCCGGGTTCATGAAGTGAAAACCTTCGCCGTCGGAATAGAGGAAGGTGTGCTCACGCTCCTCGACATAGGCGCGCTCGACCATTTCGGTCGTGCGGTAGCGTTCCGACACCTTCACCCCGTCGCCGATGCGGCGCATGTCGAGCTGGGTCACCGGCGTGCCCTTGCCAGGGTGGATGTTTTCGGCAAAGAGGATGACATAGAGCTTGCCGTCCTTATCGACGACGTTGCCTTTGCGTAAGGAGCTGGCGATGACCTTGACCACGATATTCGATCCCGTTCGAGTTTTTCGGCCTGCAAGCGTCGATTTCCGCGAAGCGGCGACGGCGGCCATCGCGTGCGCCGTAGCGCATCTTGCGCCGAACCGCCAGCCTTTCGCGCTATTTTCCTGCCCATGACAGCCGCTTCGCCCTGGTGGACGCCGCATGTCCATGCCGACCGCCGGCCGCGTCTGATGGCACGCAATGCCATCGCCACGGCGCTCCGCGGCTGGTTCGGGACACGCGATTTCATCGAGGTGACGACCTCGGCGCTGCAGGTTTCGCCGGGCAACGAGGCGCATCTTGCCGCCTTTGCCACCGAGGAGATCGGCCCCGACACATCGCGCCGGCCGCTCTATCTCCACACCTCGCCGGAATTCGCCTGCAAGAAGCTGCTTGCCGCCGGCGAGGAGCGCATCTTCAGCCTCGGCCCTGTCTGGCGCAACCGCGAGCGCGGGCCGCTGCACCACCCCGAGTTCACCATGCTCGAATGGTATCGCGTTGGCGAACCTTACGAGCGCCTGATGGATGACTGCGCCGAATTCCTGGCTCTCGCCGCCGAAAGGGCCGGCGCCAAGAGTTTCCGTTTTCGCGGCCGCGAGGCCGACCCCTTCGCCGGGCCGGAACGGCTGAGCGTGGCGGAGGCCTTTACCCGATACGCCGGCATCGATTTGCTGGCGACCGTCTCCGCCGACGGCGGCACGGATCGCGACGGGCTTCACGCGGCGCTGGTCCGGGCCGGCCTGCGCACCGCGCCAGACGACAATTGGGCCGATCTGTTCAGCCGTGTGATGGTGGAAAAAGTGGAACCCGTGCTGGGGCAGGGGCGGGCGACCATTCTCTACGGCTATCCCATTTCCGAGGCGGCGCTCGCCCGGCCGAGCGCCGAGGATCCGCGCGTCGCAGAGCGCTTCGAGCTCTATTGCTGCGGGGTCGAGCTTGCCAACGCCTTCGGCGAGCTTACCGATGCGGCCGAACAGCGCCGCCGCTTTGCCGCCGAGATGGACGAGAAAGAACGCGTCTATGGCGAACGCTATCCGCTGGACGAGGACTTTCTCGCCGCGTTGGCCATCATGCCGCAGGCAAGCGGCTCGGCGCTGGGTTTCGATCGGCTGGTGATGCTGGCGACGGGGGCAACAAGGATCGACGACGTGATCTGGGCGCCGGTGGCGTGACCTCGGCTGCGTTGGCCCTTCAGTCCGGTCGGGATTTTCTCTGACCCTGCAAGGCCAGGAAGTGTTTGTAACCTTTGCGCCCCATACGGGCGCGCAGCGCCTCGCGTGTCTCGGCTTCCCCGCAAGCCGCCAGGATCTCGTCGAAATGATCGTTCAAGATATCCTGAATTGCGGGGTCGTTGAAAAATGCGTTCAACGGAACCCCGTCCGGCGCGCTCGGGGCATCCATCAGGGTCCAGAAAGCACGTCCATGGGTCGAGACAAAATCCCGGGCACGTGAAGCCAGTTCGCGCACGATAGCGCTTCGCCGCGCGCGCGAACGCTGGTGGGCGGCTTTGCTGAATGTCCTCAGCTCCGGCATTGAAGGTTGTGCGCCGTGCACGTTGCTTCCGTGAATCCGGTAGGCCGAAAGCGGAAGGTCTATGCAGGCCGAACCAGCCAAGGCATGCACGAACGGCATGAAATAGTTGTCGGTCGCTGCATTGCCGACAACGGCCCGGGTTGGCTTGCATCGGACGAGATAGTGCCGCTTGTACATGTTCGCCGTTCCGGGAGACCAGTGCCAGCCGGGCTCGTGAGGTTCTATCACCGTGGATTGCTGCCAGAGCAACTCGCGCTCTCGCCGTTCCAGAATCATGTGATCTGAATTTGAACCACCGGGATCGAAAGGCTTGCCCGCTCTGCGATGCAGCAACCATGCAAAACCAGAAGACAGCGGCCGCCCGGCATGGTCGGTTTCAAGAACGCCGCTCGATGTTGCGGCGATCGCCGGGCAGTCGCAATGAAGCTGGGCGTGAAAGGCTGCGAAGGTCGCGAACAGGAAATCGTCGGCGTCCACGATGCAGACCAATTCCCCCGCCAGGCGATCCAGGACGTGAAGGAAAGCGCCCATCTGGTGCAGGTTGCTATCCAGATATTCGAACGCCAGCCTTGGGTCGGTATCCTCGAACCGCGCGATGACGTCGCGGCTGTCATCGGTCGAGGCGTTGTCGACGACAAGGCATTCGAAGTCGTCATAAGTTTGCGACAGGACGCTCGATATCGCTTGGCCGACATACCGGCCGTAATTGTAGTTGATGATGAGGAAGCTGATCTTCGGCGCGGCCACTATCGCTTCCGTCCTATCCTCAGAAAAGCGCGGACGTCACGCGACACCGACTTGTGAAGGTGGCGCAGCGGAATTCGGCCTTCGAAACCGGCCCGCAGGATCGACCTGGCCTGTGCGCCGGAAAAACGGTTGGTGATCTCCTTGCGAAATCTCTCGTCGCCGAAAACAGACCTCAGCTGTGGCGCGTTTTGCCTGAAAATTTCAACCGCGAGCTCATTCCTGAAATAGTCGCGCAAAGCGGCCCCGCTCTCGCCCGTGATCCTATCGACAACCGGCCAGAATTCTGCTCCCAGCAGCCAGTCGAAACGATCGCTCTGCCCAATCAGGAACCTCACGCTTTCATATGTGAATTTCTGCGAGTTGGCCGCGTACTCCCTTGTTCCCTTGCGAATACCCTCCACTCTCTCGCCGGTCGCAAAGTAGTTGCTTGAATGCAGACGATAGCCCGACAGGGGCATGTCGATCAGAGCGCTGCCGGCAACCGCATGGCAAACTATGTTAAAATAACCGTCAGCTGCCGTCATCCAAGGCTTGCTGCCATCACCCAACTGCAACAGACGCAGCACCGATTTGCGGAACATATTCGCGGTTCCGGGCGCCCAGAGCCAGCCGGTATGCCACCGCGGTATGGTCGCGGTGTTGGCGTCGAGGAACCGATATTGCGACGGGGACACCGTCGGCAGCCGCAGCACGGTCTGCTCGCTTCGAAGACCTCGTTTCGCGTCCGGTCTGTCCAACTGGAGCAGTTGGTAGGAGGCCGTCAAAGCCTTGCCGGTCGGATCCATCTCGGCCACGTTGGCCGACGTGAAGCCGACGCTGCGTTGCAGCGCCATATGCACCTGGACGTGCATCGAAGCGTAATTGTCGAACAGCACGTCGTCCGCGTCCACGAAGGTGACGAACCCGCCATTCACCTTGTCCAGCGCCCAAAGGGCGGCGCCGAGCTGGCCATGGTTCTGCGCCAGCGTTTCCATCCGGAAACGCGGATCACCTTCGATATGCCGGGCAATCACCTCCGCGCTGTCGTCGGTCGAGCCGTTGTTGATGACGATGCACTCGAAATGCGGATAGTCCTGCCGGCGTATGGAATCGATCGTCTCTCCGACATAGCGGCCATAGTTCCAGTTGATGACGACAAAGCTGACAAGCGGCGGCGACAGCGCGCCACCGGCGAGCTCGCCGATGTCGCGCCCCGCAATCGTGAACGACCTGGTCGCGACGATCCCGCTCTTGCGAATGACGACCTGCTCGCCCCGGTGCAACAGCTCGTATTCTCCAGCGACCTGGCTCAGGAAGGCTTCGATCCCTGCCTCGGGACGCCTGGCCATCGGCAGATCCGGTCCCCACCGATAATCGTCCAGAATCATGACACCGTCATTGTCCAGCAGGTCCCAGGCCTGTCGGGCATCGCTGTAGGTGGCTGTGGCGCGATGGTCGCCGTCGACATAGATCACGTCGTATAGCCGGCGTTCGGCGGCAAGGCCCGGCAGGATCGTCACCGAGTGGCCCTTGCGTTTCTCGACCCGGCCGGCGAAAGGCTTGAGGTTGCGGTCGAAGCGTCGTTCGACCTCGGCCATATCCGATACATACTTCGAACCAGGCCCGACATGCTCTTCGCTGCCCTGGAAGCTGTCGACGCAGGTAATGTGGGACTTTGGCAGGAACTGCAGGAAAAACAGCGCGGAACGGCCCTCGAACGAGCCGATTTCGAGCACGGCCGTCGCCGTATCGGCCTTGTCGCCGAGAAGCTCTTCCCAAAGCTTCAGGTGATGGGAGGTCCAGTTATAGGTAAACTCTCCGTCGACGAAGTAATCCATTCTTCCCCCGTTAGCCCCGGCGTCATCAGCTCGGCGCTGACGCACGCGGCCAAACCCCCTTCATCAGAGCGTGAACGCTCTTCCCGCGATCGGAACCCCTTCCTGTCGCTTTTGGGCGATTTGGTCGCGGTATCCTGATTGCCCCGCGCCCATTGCACAAGCGGCAATGGAACAATAGATGGTGCGGGAGCATCCACAGATGGTGCGGTGGCAGCCACGGATGGACGCGGCCGGATGCGGCTTGGCAGACTACGTGAACAAACAGGAACAACCTGATGATCGACAAGCTCGACGCAGCGAAATTGACCGATCGCGTCGCGGCGCTCGTCGAGGCGGCCAGGCGCGCCGGCGCCGACGCGGCCGACGCGGTGGCGGTGCGTGGCCGCTCGGCCGGCGTCTCGGTTCGGCTGGGCAAGGTCGAGGGCACCGAATCGTCGGAGAGCGAGGATGTGTCGCTGCGCGTCTTCGTCGGCCAGCGCGTGGCGAGCGTCTCGGCCACCGCCGCGTCCGACCCGAAGGCGCTTGCCGAGCGTGCCGTGGCGATGGCCAGGGTCTCGCCCGAAGATCCGTTCCAGGGCCTCGCCGATCCTGCGCTGCTTGCCCGCAATCTGCGCGATCTCGATCTCTTCGACCCGACCGAGGTGTCGGCCGACCAGCTCAAGGAAGCCGCCCTTGCCGCCGAAGCGGCCGCATTGGCGGTCAAGGGCGTCACCAATTCCGTGGGCAGCAGCGCCGGCGCCGGCCTGGGCGGCCTGGTTCTCGCCACCTCGCACGGCTTTGTCGGTCAGTATGTCGCCTCGCGTTTCTCGCGCTCGACCAGCGTCATTGCGGGTGAGGGAACCGCGATGGAGCGAGACTACGAATTCTCGTCGCGCCAGCATTTCGCCGATCTCGACGCGCCGCAGGACATCGGCCGCAAGGCGGGCGAACGCGCGGTGCGCCGCCTCGGCGCCCGCAAGGCGGCGACCGGCCCGGTCGACGTGGTGTTCGATCCGCGCGTCGCGCGCGGCATAGCCGGCCATTTCGCCGGCGCCATCAACGGCGCCGCGGTCGCCCGCAAGACCAGCTTCCTGCGCGACATGATGGGCAAGCAAGTGGCGTCGGCCGCGATCACCGTCACCGACGAGCCCTTGCGGCGGCGCGGCCAGGCCTCGCGCCCTTTCGATGGCGAGGGCATCGAGGGCGAGAAGCTGCTGATGGTCGAGAAGGGCGTCCTGAACCACTGGTTCCTGTCGACCTCGGCCGCGCGCGAGCTCGGCCTTACCACCAATGGACGCGGCTCGCGCAGCGGTTCGTCGGTTTCGCCGTCTTCGACCAACCTTGCCATCGAGCCGGGCCAACGTTCGCCCGAAGATTTGATCGCGTCGCTGAAGAGCGGCTTCTATGTCACCGAGGTTTTCGGCCAGGGCGTCGACATGGTGACCGGCGAATACAGCCGCGGTGCTTCCGGTTACTGGATCGAGAACGGCGCGCTGGCCTATCCGGTGGCCGAGGTGACGATCGCCTCGAACCTGAAGACCATGTTCCTCAACATGGTGCCGGCGAACGATCTCGACCGCAATTTCGGCACGGCGGCGCCGACGCTCCTGATCGAAGGGATGACCCTTGCCGGCGCTTGACCAATTGACCTCGAGCGAGGCCCGCGACGATCTCGCTCTGCTGCGTGAGGCCGCCCGCGAGGCCGGCGCCATCGCCATGGGCTATTTCGGCAACAACCCTCAGGTGTGGATGAAGGGGGGCACCTCGCCTGTGAGCGAGGCCGATCATGCGGCGGACGCCTATCTGCGCGAGACCTTGCTCCGGGCGCGTCCGGATTATGGCTGGCTGTCGGAGGAGACCGCCGACGATCATGCCAGGCTGTCGGCTCGCCGCACCTTCGTCGTCGATCCGATCGACGGCACGCGCGGCTTTCTCGATGGCCTGCATTCCTGGTGCGTCAGCGTAGCCGTTGTCGAGGACGGGCGCTCGCTCGCCGGCGTGCTCGAATGCCCGGCCAAAAGCGAGACCTATTGGGCGCTGCCGGGCGAGGGCGCCTATCTCAACGACAAGCGCATCCACGTGCGTCCGCTGGGGCAGAACGTAGATATCGGCGGACCCAGGCCGCTGGTCGACCTGATGCCGCAGGCTTGGCAGGACCGGCTGCGCCGGACGGCCTACATTCCTTCGCTTGCCTATCGGCTGGCGATGATCGCCGCCGGCAAGCTCGATGCGACCTTCGTAAAGCCCAGCGCGCATGACTGGGACATCGCCGCCGCCGATCTCATCCTCACCGAGGCCGGCGGCGCGCTGCTCGACCGCGCCGGCAAGCCGCCGCGCTACGCCGGCGAGGTGATCAATCACGGCGCGCTCGCCGCCGGCAGCGGCGAATTGCTCAGCGTGCTTGCCGGGGTCATCGCGGGGATTGACCAAGGGTGAGTCGGCCCGCAGTTCCAAAATCGGCTGCTTTGGGCTAAACGTTTCACAAAACTCATGAATATGCGAAGGATCGGCATGGTCGCGGAAGACGGAAAGAAGCAGCTTTTGCACCTGGTGTTCGGCGGCGAGCTGAAAAAACTGGGTGGAACCGAGTTCCGTGATCTCGACTCTCTCGACATTGTCGGCATCTATCCCGACTATCAAACCGCGCTTGGCGCCTGGAAAGCCAAGGCGCAGGCAAGTGTCGACAATGCCCATATGCGCTATTTCGTTGTTCATCTGCACCGTTTGCTCGATCCAGACGCGAAGGTCGGCGGTTGACGTCGATGGAGCATGAAGCGGTGAAAGGGGCGACCCGGCGGCGCGCCGCCAGACGCGGTGGAACGCGCACCCTTTGGCGACGCATCCGCGAGCCGTTGGCGCAGTCGAGTTTCGTCAAGAATTTCATCGCCAGCCTGTTCGCCTGGTTCTTGCGGCTGATTCGCATCACCAGCCCGCTCGTCGAGGGCTCGACGCAGGTAGCAGGCGGCGCTTATGCCCATCTTGAGCCCGGCATCATCGCGCTCTGGCACGGCCAGCATCTTTTGACCCCCGCCTATTACCCCAAGGGCCGGCAGCTAGTCGCCATGGTTTCGCGCAGCGCCGACGCCGAGCTTCAGGCGCTGATGATCGAGAAATTCGGCATCGAGGCGGTGCGCGGCTCCGGCGGCCGCAACAGTTCGAGGCATTTGGACAAAGGCGGCGCCAAGGCCTTAATCGCGCTCAAGAGGGCGCTCGTCCTCGGCAAGAACGTCGCCATGATTGCCGACATTCCGAACGGCACGCCGCGCGACGCCGGGCTTGGCATCGTTCTTCTGGCAAGGCTTTCCGGCCGGCCGATCCTGCCCTCGGCCATCGCCACCAGCCGCCGCAAAGTGCTGGAGAAGAGCTGGGACAAGACCACCATCAACCTGCCTTTCGGCCGCTCCGCGGTCATCGTGGGGCCGCCTGTCTTCGTGCCCGCCGATGCCGACGAGGCCGAGATGGAGCGCAAGCGCCAGGAGGTAACGGTCTCCCTGAACGCCGCGACGGCTGAGGCTTATCGCCTCGTGGACGGCGGCAAATGAGCGAGCGCTGGGCGCGTGCCGCCCTCACGGCCTATCGCTATGCGGGGGCGGTCGCCTATCCGCTCGTCGGTCCCTATGTCGCCTGGCGCGCCTCGCGCGGCAAGGAGGATCGCGCCCGCCGCCGCGAGCGCTATGGCGTTGCCGGCCGGCCTCGGCCGGCAGGGCCGGTGATCTGGATCCATGCCGCAAGCGTCGGCGAGACGATCGCGGTGGTGCCGCTGGTCGAGAGCATCCTCGACTATGGCGTCAACATCGTGTTGACCACCGGCACCGTGACCTCGGCGAAAGTCGCCGACGAGCGCCTCGGTGGCCGCATCATCCACCAATATGTGCCGCTCGATCTCAAGCCGGCGGTAAGCCGTTTCCTCGATCACTGGCGGCCGGAACTGGCGATCATCGCCGAATCGGAGATCTGGCCGATGACCATCCTGGAGCTCGGCGCCCGCAATGTGCCGCAGGTTCTGGTCAATGGCCGGCTGTCGGACCGCTCCTTCCTCTCGTGGAAGAAGCGCGCCAGCGTTGCCGAGGCGCTGTTCGAGAACCTCGCCCATGTCATCGCCCAGTCGGATGTCGACGGCGAACGGTTTCGCGCGCTCGGCGCCCGGCCGGTCACGGTTTCCGGCAACCTCAAGGTCGACACCAACCCGCCGCCGGTCGACGAGCGGGCTTTGGCCACCCTGCAGCGCCAGATCGGCGACCGCCCGACCTGGGCGGCGATCTCGACCCATGACGGCGAGGAGGTCGTGGCCGCTGAGGTCCATGCCAGCCTGCACAAGCGCCATCACGGCCTCTTGACCATCATCGTGCCGCGTCACCCCGACCGCGCCGACACGCTTGCCGCGCAGATTTCCGGCATGGGCCTGACGGTGGCAAGGCGCAGCAAGGGCGACCGCATCTCGCCCGACACCGATATCCTCCTGGGCGATACGATCGGCGAAATGGGCCTTTATTTGAGGCTGACCGAGATCGCTTTCGTCGGCCGCTCGCTGACTTCGGAAGGCGGCCAGAACCCGCTCGAGCCGGCAATGCTCGAAACCGCCGTGCTGGCCGGCCGCAACGTGCAGAATTTCCGCGAGGCCTATCAGCGCCTGCTCGACAGCGGTGGCGCCAAGCTGGTGCGCGACCGCGACATGTTGACCGGAGCCGTCAATTTCCTTTTGAGCAACGAAGCGGCGCGCCACGAAATGATGGCGGCCGGTGCTGCCACCGTCGACGAGATGCGCGGCGCGCTTGCCCGCACGCTGAAATCGCTGGAGCCTTATATCCAGCCCCTGGTCGTCAAGGCGCGCCTGAAAGGCGCAAACGGGCGCTAAAGCAATTCCAGGAAAAGTGTGTAACGGTTTTCCGTCCGGAATTGCGTAAAACGAAGGGATAGAGCGCATGACCCCAAAAATCGGATCCGATTTTTGGAAAGGATCATGCGCGAAATCAAATTGCGCGGAACCCACGCGATGACCAGCGAAGCGCCACCCTTCTGGTGGGAAAGGCCGGACTGGCGCGTCTTCGCGCTGTCGCCGGCGTCGGCGGTCTATGGGCTGGTCGCCGGCCGCCGCATGCGCCATGCCCCGCGCGAGAAGGTCGAGGCGCCGGTGCTGTGCGTCGGCAATCTGACCGTCGGCGGCAGCGGCAAGACGCCGGTCGCCATCGCCTTGGCCAAGCAGGCCAAGCGCATGCGGCTCACGCCAGGCTTCCTGTCGCGCGGCCATGGCGGCTCGTTTGCCAGGCCGCATGTCGTCGATGCGCATCACGACGCCGCCAAGCATGTCGGCGACGAGCCGCTGCTCCTGGCCGAACATGCGCCGGTCGCGGTGACGGCGAACCGCGCCGCCGGCGCGAAGCTGCTCATCGAGGGACATGGCTGCGACTTCCTCATCATGGATGACGGCTTCCAGTCGGCGCACATCCATATCGACTATGCGCTGGTCGTGGTCGACGCCCGCTTCGGCATCGGCAACGGCCGCGTCATTCCGGGCGGGCCGCTCCGCGCCAGGGTCGTCGATCAGCTGGTCTTCACCAGCGGCCTGCTGAAGATGGGCGAGGGGGCTGCCGCCGACGGCGTCGTGCGCCAGGCGGCGCGCGCCGGCCGGCCGATCTTCCTGGCGCATGTCGAGCCGGCGAACCCGTCACGCTTCGCCGGCGGCCGCTTCCTTGCCTTCGCGGGCATCGGCCATCCGGAGAAATTCTTCGACACGGTGCGCGGCGCGGGTGGCGAAGTGGCTCAGTCGCGAGCCTTCCCGGACCATCATTTCTACGCCCAGGACGAGCTAGGCGACCTCCTGACGCTTGCGCGGCAGGAGGGGCTGCGCCTCGTCACCACGGCAAAGGATGCCGCGCGGCTGCGCCATGGCGAGACGCCTGCCGGTTTCCTCGATCAACTGGATGTGCTCGATATCGAGGCTGTGTTCGAGCTCGATCATGTGCCCGAACGCATCGTTGACGAGACGCTCGACGCCTGGCGCCTGCGCAAGATGCGGGGCTGAGCTTCGGGCGTGGTGCCGAAAAGCGTCAAGCGGTCTTCAGGTCTGCCCGGCGCGCGCCGTCAATTGCCGTCGATCAGCCGGCGGAAGTAGCGAACCGTCTCGCCGAGCCCATCTTCGAGAGCGACGCGAGGAGACCAGTCCAGCGTCGATCGCGCCAGGCCTATGTCGGGTTGGCGCTGGCGGGGATCGTCCTGCGGGAGGGGCTTGAACTCGATTTTGGACTTGCCGCCGACGATACCCAATACAAGTTCGGCCAGTTCCAGGATCGTGACTTCGGTCGGGTTGCCAACGTTGAGGGGGCCCACGAAATCGTCGGGGGTGGCCATCATCCTGGCCATCGCGTCCACGAGGTCGTCGACATAGCAGAAGCTGCGCGTGTGGCTTCCGTCGCCGTAGATGGTTATGGGGTCGTCCCGCAGGGCCTGGACGATGAAATTGCTGACCACCCGACCATCAGACGGGTGCATGCGCGGCCCGTATGTGTTGAAGATGCGCACCACCTTGATCGGCACTTTCGACTGGCGCCAGTAGTCGAAGAACAGCGCCTCCGCGCATCTCTTGCCTTCGTCGTAGCAGCTGCGCGGCCCGATCGGATTGACGTGGCCCCAATAGGCCTCGGTCTGAGGATGGACTTGCGGATCGCCATAGACTTCGGATGTCGATGCCTGAAGGATCCTGGCCCCGGAAGCGCATGCAAGATCGAGCATGTTGATCGCTCCATAGACGCAGGTCCTAGTCGTCTCGATCGGAATGCGCTGATAGTGAACAGGCGAGGCCGGGCAAGCGAGATTGAAGATTTCATCCGCCTCGGCCTGCACAGGCACCGTGATGTCGTGCCTCAGCAGCCTGAACCGTGCATTGCCCAGGAGGTGCCGGATGTTCTCCTCCGAGCCGGTCGAGAAATTATCGAGACATGCTACGTCTCGGCCTTTTGCCAACAACAGGTCGCATAGATGCGAACCAATAAAGCCGGCGCCGCCGGTCACAAGAACCTTCACTGCAATCCCCCAATACCCACAGCATTGTCTATAGCCGTGGATTCACGAGACTGTCACGCGTATCGGAAGAGGGTTTTTCGCCGCTGCGATCGATTAGCCGATATTTGGCTGCGAACCTGCGTGGGGTTCGATTCCACAAGACGACGGCGTGGGATCGTGAGCGGCATGCGAAGGCGCGCCTCGCGCGGCCTATCCCCGCTTGCGCAATTCCGGGTGCATCTCGATCTCGCGGGCAAGCGAGACCGTTGCGTTCACATAGGGCTCCTGCCGGGCGACGCTCCAATATTTGAGCTCGTCGAGGGGAATGTTCTCGCTTGTCACCGCGCAGCGCACGAAAGAGCCGGGACTGGTGACCTGGAAGTCGCCGTCGAGATAACGGATCCGGGCTTCTCTGCCGCCCGGGCCTTCGAAACGGTTCATCATGAAAGGACGCTTGAGTTCATCGGGTTTCAATCGCCACAAATCGCCAGCAACGTCAAGCTTGACGCAATGCTCATGCAGTATGGCAGAGCGGCAAAATGGTTTCCGGAAACGGCATGGACATCACCTCGACCCGCTTGAACACACTGATCGGTGAGGCGCTCATCCCGCAGGCGGTGCCGTCGCCCAAGGCCGATCCGGGGGTGGCGGCTTTGATCAAGACGCTGGTCCAGCCGCCGGCGCCCTCGACGGGGCAGGCGGCGCAAATCGCGGCCCAGTCGCTGCAAAGCGCGCAGCCGCGCCCGGCCGCTCAGGCATCGCAACGCCTCTCGTCCTCCGAGGTCGAGGATGCCTACCGGGCCGTCATGGAGCCCGATGCCGCCGCCGACGATGCGTCGGCAAGGCCCTCGACGGGCAGGTCGTCGTCGGATCCCGATCAGGCTCCGCGCGGCTTCGGCTCACCGCAAGCAGCGGTTACCGACAATACGTCCAGGCCCGCGCTTGCGCCGGCATTGTCCACTTTTTCGCCAGCCGTCGCTTCCGCCGCGGTGCTGGTCGCTGCCAACGCCAACGCGCCGCAGCCTCGCGGTGCCGCGGTCCGGCCGGCCGGTCGTGCGCCGCGATCGGAATCCGCGCCGATATCCCTTTGGACGATCTCTGTCGTCACGGCCATCGTCTCGGCGGTGACGGCAACGATCATGGTTCTGCTGCTTCGCTGATCCGATAACCCAGCGCTGCGGTTCTGCGCTAGCCGTCGTCCTGCAGGAATGCCTCCACGGCCTCCGAAGCGAGCCCGGCCTGGTCGGCAATGCGCCTGGCAAGATCCGCCGCCGCCGCGCGCGCCCGGCCGACCGGGCGGTCCATCCAATAAGACACCGGGTTGAGCGCAACGCGCTCATCGACACCAACGATACGGCCGGATTGAAGCTGGTCCGCCGTCAGCGGCGGCCGCGCCAGCGCGATACCCAACCCATGCGCCGCCGCGTCGAGCACCAGATTATAGTCCTCGAAACGCCTGTCCTGCGGACGGGGACGGTAATCGACGTCCTGGGCCGCGAACCAGGCGCGCCAGCCTGACGCGTCGGAATCGTTGATCAGTGGGAACTTCAAGAGCCGGGCAGGGTCGCCTCGTCCGATCTCGTTGGCCAGTTCCGGCGAGGCGATGGGGAAAATGTGCTCCTCGAAAAGCTGCACCGATACACGGCCTGGAATGCGGCCGCGCCCGCAGCGCACCGAAAGGTCGATGCCTTCGTCGGCGAGGTCGGCCTGGCGGTTGTCGACGTCGAGCACGATACGCAGCCTGGTCGGATGGTTCTCGAGCGCCGCCATGCGCGGCATCAGCCACAGCCCGCTCACCGACGGGATCGAGGCCAGCCGCACCACGGCGGTGCCGCGCGGCTCGACCCAGCGGTCGGAGTTGAACGAGATCAGCGCGAACGCCTCGGCGGTCCTCAAATGCAGGCGATTGCCCTCGATCGTCAGCGTCACGCCGCGCGCGTTGCGCTCGAACACTTTCAAGCCGAGCCAGTCCTCCAGCTTGGCGATCTGGCGGCTCACCGCGCCATGGGTGAGGTTGAGTTTTTCGGCCGCCGCGGAAAAACTCCCGGTACGCGCCGCCGCATCGAAGGCGCGCAAGGTTTCCAGTGGCAGTATCTGTTCCGAGCTGTGATCCATGCTCACAGCTGACCCTCGAATTGGTCGTTTGTCAATTGGCCGGCAATGGCGTTTTCTGCCTTCATGGCACAGAAAGACGAGGTTACGGCAATGAGCGCTTACACCGGCACGTTGAATGAGACACAGCGCGTGGACACCACCGCGGCGATCGCGGTGACATTGACGGTGCTCGGCTGGGCCTCGGCTTTCCCGGCGATCCGCGCCGGCCTCGCCGCCTTTCAGCCGCTGGAGCTCGGCGCGCTGCGCTTTGCCATCGCGGCGGTTCCGGCCGCCATCTTCCTCGCGGTGAAGCGCCCGGCACTGCCCAGGATCGACGAGCTGTGGCGCTTCGGCTTCGGCGGCGCCATCTTCGTCGCGCTCTACACCGCCATGCTCAATTTCGGCGAGCTCACCGTCTCGGCGGGCGCGGCCGGCTTCATCATCAATGTCAGCCCGATCTTCACCGCCATCATGGCCATGGCGCTGCTCGGCGAGCGCTTCTCGAGGCTCGCCTGGCTGGGCACCGTCATTTCCTTCGCCGGCATCGGCATCATCGCGGTGGCCGACGGACACGGCCTGCATTTCAATGCCGGCGCGCTGCTGGTGCTGGGCTCCGCGCTTTGTTCGGCCGTCAACACCATTGTCCAGAAGCCGCTCTTTGCCCGCCATCATCCGTTGACGATCGCGGCCTCCAACATGGTGCTCGGCGCGCTCTGTCTGTCGCCCTTCCTGCCGGAAGCGTTTTCGCAGGCAGCGGTCGCCAACACCGCCGGTCTCGGCGCCGTCATCTATCTCGGCATCGTGCCGTCGTTGATCGCCTATGCCGCCTGGGCAACCGCGCTCTCGCGCCTGCCGGCCGCGCGCGCCTCGAACTTCCTCTATTTGGTCTCGCCGACCTCCGCCCTGATCGGCTTCTTCTGGCTGGGCGAAGTGCCAAGCCTGCTCGGCATCCTCGGCGGCGCGTTGGCTCTGGGTGGCGTGATCGTGGTGAATTTGAAGAGGTAGATCAGAAGCTTGGGGCCGTTTCCGGACTCAATCTGCTAGGTTGCATCTCACCGGCTCAGCCCCCTTGATGCAGGCCTGAAGCAAGCTATCCTGATCCGCCTTGACGAAGGGGTTGGGATGCGAAGAGGGACTATCGCCGCGGTCGGCTGCTTGCTGCTGCTAAGCCAGAAAGCATTCGCGGGCTGGTACCAGGTCGAGAACTACGAAGGCTCGATCGGATCGAACCCGGTCCATCTTTCACTGCAGAAATATGCCAGCTTCGGCAGCGGCATCACCGTCGAGGGAAGCTATTTATACGACACAAAGCAAAGTCCTATCGCAATCTACGGCAAGGCTGACGGCTCAAGGCTCTCGCTATGCGAGATCGCGGACGATAAGGAATTTCAACGCGTCCTTGTCATAGGGTCGAAGACATCCGTCGATACCACGGGATGTCCTTTCTCTCTCGAGATCAGTGAAAGCGGCGCGGCGGGAAGCTGGAGCAAAGGCGCGGATAAATTTCCCGTCACGCTCAAGAAGGTCGCGAGCCTCGACGATACCGGCGACTTGAAGATCGATGGGACTGTCGAAATTCCCTTTTGGGCTGAGACGGCCCGCGACAGATTTGCAGGGATTTACGCGAAGTCCGACGCCGGCATCTGCATGACCAAACTGCAGGTCATCAACAAGAAGACAAAGAAGGCCGTTCAGGAGATCGGCTTCGACGATGAGGACTGCAACGCCGGTATGTCGACGACGCCCATTTATATGAACGTGCAAAAATGGGTGGAGGGAGGCAAGGACATCATCTCCGTAGATTTTGGAGGTGGCAAATTCGCAGGCGCGAACGACTACGTCCTCAACCCGAAGACAAGAAAATACCATCTAAAGAAATGATATTCAGGGCGCCAACCCTGGTGTTGCGCAACGAGCCACGGGGCGCTCAGCGCCGACCGAACAGCCTTTCGATATCGGCGAGCTTGAGCTCGATATAGGTCGGACGGCCGTGGTTGCAGGTGCCGGATCCCGGCGTCGCCTCCATCTGGCGCAGCAGCGCGTTCATCTCCTCGGCCTTGAGCAGCCTGCCCGAGCGCACTGAACCATGGCAGGCCATGGTCGCGGCGATCTTGTCCAGCCGTTCTTTGAGCGTCTCGACCGTGTCGTTGTCGGCGATCTCGTCGGCAAGGTCGCGCACCAGCTGCTGCACATTGGTCTCGCCAAGCATTGACGGCGTCTCGCGCACAGCCACCGCGCCCGGACCGAAGCGCTCGAGGCCGAGGCCGAATTTGGCGAGCGTGTCCGAATGCATTGCCAGCCGCTCGGCATCCTCTTCCGGCAGGTCGACGATCTCGGGCAAAAGCAGCATCTGCGACGGTACCGCGCGCGAATGCAGCGCGTTCTTCAGCGCTTCATAGACCAGCCGCTCATGCGCGGCATGCTGGTCGACGATGACGAGCGAATCCCTCGTCTGGGCGACGATATAGTTCTCATGCACCTGCGCGCGCGCCGCGCCCAGCACCATGCCGAGCAGCGCTTCGGCCGGCTCGGCCATGCCGGCCCGGGCGTCGGCGCTGGCCAGCGGTCCGGTGTCGAAGGCAGCCTGCTCGTTCTCGGCAAAACCATTGGTTCGCGGCCTTGCCTCCCCGTAACCCATGTCGAGCGGCCGCTGCGCCGAACGCGAAGGGTCGAAGCCGCGGGGGGCGCGATAGGCGGCGTCGTAGCTGCGGTGCCCGTTGGCCGGCCCGGGGTTGGAATAGGGCGCAGCACCCGGCCGGAACGCCGCCATCATGCCGGCGGCGCCCGTCGTTGCCGCGCGGATGCCGGCACCGGCCAGTGCCTCGCGGACGGCCCCGACGATCAGTCCGCGCACCAGGCCTGGATCGCGGAAGCGCACATCCGCCTTGGCCGGATGCACATTGACGTCGACGGTCGAAGGGTCGAGCGACAGGAAGAGCACGGTCACCGCATGCCGGTCGCGCGGCAAAACGTCGGCGAAGGCGCCGCGGATCGCGCCGGCGATCAGCTTGTCGCGCACTGGCCGTCCATTGACATAGGCATATTGCTGCAGCGCATTCGCCCGCGTGTAGGACGGGATCGAGACGTGGCCGGCAAGATGCACGCCGTCGCGGACGGCATCGATGGCAATGGCGTTGTCTGGAAAATCCTTGCCCATTACCTGCGCGACGCGGGCAAGCCGGCCTTCCGGCGTGTCGTCGGTCGCCGGCAGTTCCAGCGTCGAGCGGTCGGGTCCGGCAAGCGTGAAGCGCACGGCCGGGAAAGCGATCGCGATGCGCTTGACCACGTCGCTGGTGGCCGAGCTTTCGGCGCGCTCGCCCTTCATGAATTTGAGCCTGGCCGGCGTGGCGAAAAAGAGGTCGCGCACCTCGACCGTGGTGCCGCGGTTTGCCGCCGCCGGCTTCACCGGCGAGACGCGGCCGCCGTCGATGCCGATCTCGGCCGCGCTGTCACCGCTTGCGGTGCGCGAGCGGATCGACAGCCGCGCGACGGAACCGATCGAGGGCAGCGCCTCGCCGCGGAAGCCGAGCGAGCGGATGTCGTGGATGTCGTCGGAGAGCTTCGAGGTGCAGTGCCGCGCGATCGCCAGCGCAAGCTCCGGCTCGGCAATGCCGGAGCCATCGTCGGTGACGCGGATCAGGTTCAGCCCGCCGCCGGCGGTGACGATCTCCACGCGCGAGGCACCCGCATCGAGCGCATTCTCGACCAGCTCCTTCACCACGCTCGCCGGACGCTCGATAACCTCGCCGGCGGCGATCTGGTTGATCATCGTTTCGGAAAGCTGGCGGATGGGCATACGGTGATTATAGGCGGATTCGACCGGCATGGGGGAGGGGTTACTTCCAGAACCTCAAGCCTGCGCCACCAGCCAGTCCCTGACCCTGCGCGCATTGTCGCTGAGGTCGCGGTTCTTCGGCCAGATCACGTGGAAGCCGATGCCGGTCCGCATGACGTGATCGGTCAGCGGCACCAGCAGCCCCGATGCCACGAGACGCTCGACCAGATGCCGCCATCCGAGCGAGATGCCTTGTCCCTCCATCACCGCCTGGATCACCAGCGCATAGTCGTTGATGCGCAGGCCGCGCTCCGCATTGCGTAGGCTGGTTCCGGCCGATGCGAACCATTCGTCCCAGTTCGGCGCCTCGCGATAGGGCTCCTCGAGATGGATCAGCCGGTGCGTGGCCAATTCCTCGACCGTCCTCGGCTTGCCGAACTTGGCAATATAGCTCGGACCTGCCACCGGGAATATCTCCTCGTCGGAGAGCGACAGCGTGTGATAGTCCGGCCAGTCGCGCGGCACGCCGCCACGCACGCCGAGTGGAATACCCTCGGCGATGATGTCGAGATCGCGGTCGGCGGTCTGGATGCGGAGATCAATGCCTGGCAATTCATCGCGGAACTGCTGCAGGCGCGGCATCATCCAGAATGAGCCGAAAGCGGTCGAGGCGGCCAAGGTCACATGCCCGCCGGTCGCCTGCAGGCGCAGGTCCTCTGCCGACTTGCGGATGTGCGACAGGCCGAGCGAGACGTCGGCATGGAAGCGCTCGCCGGCTTCGGTCAGAAGCACCTGGCGGTGGCGGCGCTGAAACAGCTTGGCGCCGAGCTGTTCCTCCAGGCCGCGCACGGCATACGAGACCGCTGCCTGCGTCATGCCGAGTTCGCGCCCGGCGGCGGTGAAGCTCGACAGACGGCCGGCGGCCTCGAAGACGATGAGGCTGCCGGCGGAGGGCAGGAGGTGGCGCAGGCTTCGCATAAGCACAACTTATACAGAAGATCAGGATTTTCCAGCGTCACAGCCATGTTTTGCCTCGCTAACGTTGGTGGCGGGAAGAAGGAGGCTCCATGAACGCACCGGCCGTTGAATTGACCGAACAGACCCATCGCCGCGGTGGTGGCCGGCTTGGCCGCAAGGCGCTGAGAAGCGCGCCGATCGCGTCCTTCCCGACCCTTGTGCGAAAGATCCCCGCCTATGAAATCGTGCCCGACGAGGCGGTGGAACTGATCCACGAGGAATCGCTCAAGATTCTCGAGGAGGTGGGTTGCGAATTCCGTGACGACGGGGCGATCGAACTCTGGAAGGCGGCCGGCGCCGATGTCAGGGAGACACGTGTCCGCATCGACCGCGCGCTCTTGATGGAACTGGTCTCGAAGGTTCCGGCGGAATTCACGCTCAATGCGCGCAACCCCGAGCGCACCGTGCGGGTCGGCGGCAAGAACTCGATCTTCGTGCCGATGTACGGCGCGCCCTATATCCGCGATCTCGACAACAAGCGGCGCTACGGCACGCTCGCCGACCTCAACAATTTCCACAAGCTCGCCTATATGGCGCCGGCGCTGCATTCCTCGAGCTCGGTCATCTGCGAGCCGATGGAAATCGCGGTGCCGAAGCGGCATCTGCACATCATCCACTCGGCGCTGAAGCATTCCGACAAGCCGTTCATGGGCATCGTGACGTCGAAGGAGCGCGCCGAGGACACGATGGCGATGGCCGGCATCGTCTTCGGCGAGGAGTTCGTGCGCGACAACCCCGTGCTGGTGGCGATCACCAACTGTAACTCGCCGCTGGTGTGGGACGCCACCATGATCGACGCCATGCGGGTCTATGCGAGCCACAATCAGCCGCTGATCCTGGCGCCTTTCGCGCTGTGCGGCGCCTCGACCTCGGCTTCCGCGGTCGGCGCGGTGGCGCAGGTCAACGCCGAGGCGCTTGCCGGCGTGGCCCTGACCCAGCTCATCCGGCCCGGCTCGCCGCAGCTCTACGGCCAGTTCATGGTCACCGTCGACATGAAGACCGGCGCGCCAATGGGCGGCACGCCGGAGGCCGCGCAGATGATGTACCTGATGGGCGCGCTGGCCAGGAAATACAAGCTGCCCTGGCGCACCTCCGGCTTCCATGTCGGCTCCAAGCTCAACGACGCCCAGGCCGGCTATGAAGCGAACATGCTGATGCATGCCGCGATCCTTTCCGGCGCCAACTACATCTGGCATTCCGCCGGCTGGCTGGAGGCGGGCCTGACCTGCGGCTATTCGAAATTCGCCACCGACTGCGAGCAGCTGGTCGGCTGGTACAAATATGCCGGCGGCGTCCCCTTCGACGATTTCAAGGAAGCTCTTGCCGCGATCCGCGAAGTCGGGCCGCAGGGCCATTTCCTAGGCACGCAGCACACGCTCGAGCATTTCGAGAGCGCCTTCTTCATGCCCAACATCATGGATTTCAATTCCTTCGAGCAATGGAGCGCCGAGGGAGCAAAGGACCATGACACGCGCGGCCGCGAAAAGGCGCGCGCCATGCTCGCCGACTACCAGGAGCCGAAGCTCGACGAGGGCATTGCCGAGGGTCTCGCGGATTTGATCGCGCGGCGTGAGGAAAAACTGCCGGACAGCGTTAGTTGATGGATGGCGACGTGAGTTGGAACCAACCGGGCGAAGACCTGAAGAAATCAATGGGAGAAAGAGAATGACACTATTCAGAAGCAATGGTGACCGGGTCCCGGTCGCCATCGAAGCGATGGCCGAGGAGGCGCGGGCGGGCCGTGTCGACCGGCGTGAATTCCTGGCGCTGGCCAGCGCCTTCGGCGCATCGACGGCTTTCGCCTATGGCATGCTCGGCCTTGCCGCGCCGACCAAGGCGCTCGCCGACGAACCCAAGAAGGGCGGAACGCTGCACGTCGCGATGTCGGTCAAGGCGCAGAAGGATCCGCGCACCTACGACTGGACGGAGATGGCGAACGTCACCCGCACCTGGCTGGAGCCGCTGGTGCGCTACACTCACCAGTTCACCTTCGAGCCGGTGCTGCTCGAAAGCTGGGACGTCAATGACGACGCCACCGAATACACGCTGCATCTGCGCAAGGGCGTGACCTGGAACAATGGCGATGCCTTCAACGCCGATGACGTGGTCGCCAATCTGAACCGCTGGTGCGAGAAGGGGGCTTCCGGCAATTCCATGGCCGCCCGCGTCGGCGCGCTGATCGACACCAAGACCGGCAAGGCCAAGGATGGGGCGATCACCAAGGTCGACGACCACACGGTCAAGCTGAAGCTCAACGAACCCGACATCGCCATCATCCCCGGCTTCACTGACTATCCGGCGCTGGTCGTGCACCGCGACTTCGACAAGGATGGCGCCGATCCGATCAAGAAGCCGGTCGGCACCGGAGCTTTCGAGCTGGTGTCTTATTCGGTGGGGTCGAAGGCGGTGGTCAAGCGCCGCGAGAACGGCAAGTGGTGGGGCGGCGAAGCCCCGCTCGACGGTGTGGAGTTCATCGACTACGGCACCGACTTCAACGCCACGCTCAATGCCTTCGATTCCGGCGAGATCGATCTCGATTTCGAGACGCCGGCCGATTTCATCGACCCCCTCGACAAGATGGATCTCGTGAAATCGGAGGTCGCGACGGCGACCACGCTCGTTGCCCGCACCAACGTCACGCACAAGCCCTATGACGACAAACGGGTGCGCAACGCGCTGCAGATGGCGGTCGACAACAACCAGGTCATGCAGCTTGGCTACAACGGCCGCGGCACGGTCGGCGAGAACCATCACGTCAGCCCGATCCATCCCGAATACTACCCGCTGCCCAAGAAGGAACGTGACGCCGCCGGCGCCAAGAAGCTGATGGCCGATGCTGGCCAAGCCGACTTCGAGCATGAGCTGATCACGGTCGAGGACGAATGGCAGAAGAACACCGGCGACGCCATCGCCGGCCAGTTGCGCGACGCCGGCATCAAGGTGAAGCGCACGGTGCTGCCTGGTTCGACCTTCTGGAACGACTGGACGAAATATCCTTATTCCATGACGATCTGGTACATGCGCCCGCTGGGCGTGCAGGTGCTGGCGCTCGGCTACCGCACCGGCGAGGCCTGGAACGAGACGGCCTATTCCAATCCGGAGTTCGACGCCAAGCTCAAGGACGCGCTGTCGCAGATCGACGTCGCCAAGCGCAAGGAGGTGATGAAGGACGTCGAGGCGATCCTGCAGGACTCCGGCGTCATCATCCAGCCGTTCTGGCAGAAGCTCTACTGCCACATGAACAAGAAGGTGAAGAACTATTCGATGCACCAGACCTATGAGATGGACTTCCAGAACGTCTGGCTGGATGCCTGAGCGCGCCTGGACTTCATGAGCCGCAAAAAAGCCGATATGCAGGATGCGTGGTGGCAAGATCGCCACCACGCCGCCGAACCTCCGGAGATCCTGCATGAAGCCGATATTGCTTGCCGCTGCCATGTCGATTGCCTTGCCCGGCGCCGTGCTGGCCGGGCCGGCGTCCAACACTGTGAAGTTCTTCTACGTGCCCGAGGTGAAGTTCGAGGCGGACGCCAAATACCGCGATCGCTTCACCGAGCCGGTCACCAAGCTGTTCGAGGCCAACGACAAGGCGCAGAAGGAGAAGCCCGACGAGGTGTCCTGCATCGACTTCGATCCAGGCCTCGACGCTCAGGATTTCGATCAGAAGACCCTGTCGAAGACGCTGAAGCTCACCGAGATCGTCAATGGCGACACCGCCGAGGTGACGGCGAGCTTCAATCTTTTCCCGGAAGGCGATGACTCCAAACGCGAAATGGTGTGGTCGCTGAAGAAAATGGACGGCAAGTGGAAGATCGCCGACATCACCTCAAAGACCAGCGACTGGAAGCTCAGCGCGCTGGAATGCGGCGCCTCGCCGGAGTGACGCCGTGCTTCGCCGTCTCGTCGTCGCGCTGTCGAGCTTGTCGATGCTGGTCGCGGGGCTGAACGGCGCCGTCTCGGCGCAGGGGCTCTTCGGCGCGCCGCCAAAAGCCTCATCCGGCGACAATGCGCCGGCAGAGTCGCCGCCTGCGGTCGACACGTTGCCGCCTGCGGTCGACACGCCGCCAGCCGCCGCAGCGCCGGAAAACAAGCCGGTCGAACTGCCACCCCCTGCGCCTGTCCTGCCCGGATCGCCGACCGCGCTGGTCAAGCCGTTCTATGAGCATCTCGGGCTGGAGCTCGATCCGGCCCAGCGCAAGAACTTCATCGACCCGGCCAAGACCGTGCTCGACAAGAGCGATGCGTTGCGCGCCTCGGGACAGGGCGAGTGCCTCGACCCCAACATGGCGCTCGACAATGCCAACTATGACAAGCTCGCCATCGACAAGAGCTTGCGGACGATCGAGGCCGTCAATGGCGACCAGGCCAAGGTGGTGGTCGCCTTCGTCGTCGAGGGCCATCAGCACCGGCTGGAATGGAAGCTGAAGAAGGTCGGCGGCGGCTGGAAGGTCTCCGACCTTCTGTCGGTGACCGGCGAATGGGCGTTGAGCCAATACCAGTGCGAGTGACGATGGCGGTCCGCTCAACCGCGCCCGCGATAGGGCGCAACGCCGGTATCCGGCAGCCATACGTCCTTGGGTGGCGCGCCGGTCTGCCAGAACACGTCGATCGGGATGCCGCCGCGCGGGAACCAGTAGCCGCCGACGCGCAGCCAGAGCGGCTTCGTCGCCTCCACGATGCGGCGGCCGATCATGACGGTGCATTCCTCATGGAAGGCGCCGTGGTTGCGGAACGAGGTCATGAACAGCTTCAGCGACTTCGATTCCACCAGCGTCTTGTCGGGCGCGTAGTCGATGACGATGTGGGCGAAGTCGGGCTGGCCGGTGACCGGGCAGAGCGAGGTGAATTCGGGGCAGGTGAAGCGCACGATCGCCGGCGGGCCGTCGCCGCGCTGGAACGGCACGGCCTCCAGGACTGCCTGTTCCGGGCTCTGTGGCGGCTCGACGTGCTTGCCGAGCTGGGTAAGGTTCTTGGCGTCAGTCATCAGTGGCTCCTTGCCGCCGGTGCGAAGCGCGGTTCGCGAGTGGCGGGCGTGAAACGAAGAACGAAGAAGGCACCGCAATTCTTTCCGGGCGGCACGTTTGGCCGCTCATTAGCACAATTTGAAACGGCAGGAAGAAGATGACCAGCAACGACCCGCTTCTCCAACCCTACCAGCTCAAGCACCTGACGCTGAAGAACCGGGTGATGTCGACCAGCCATGAGCCGGCCTATTCCGAGGACGGCATGCCAAAGGAGCGCTACCGGCTCTACCACGCCGAGAAGGCCAAAGGCGGCATGGCGCTGACCATGACGGCTGGATCGGCGATCGTTTCGCGCGACAGCCCGGCCGCCTTCGGCAACCTGCATGTCTATGACGACAGGATCGTTCCATGGCTCGCCGAACTGGCGGATTCCTGCCATGAGCATGACTGCAAGGTGATGATCCAGATCACCCATCTCGGCCGCCGCACCGGCTGGAACAAGGCCGACTGGCTGCCGGTGCTGTCGGCCTCGCCTGTGCGCGAGCCAGCGCACCGCGCTTTCCCGAAAACCATCGAGGAATGGGACATCGAGCGCATCGTCGCCGACTATGCTTCGGCCGCGCAACGCTGCCAGGCGGCCGGCCTCGACGGCATCGAATTCGAATCCTACGGCCATCTGATGGACGGCTTCTGGTCGCCGCTCACCAACCACCGCGACGACGAGTTCGGCGGCTCGCTCGACAACCGGCTGCGCTTCACCGACATGGTGCTCGATGCCGTGCGCGCCGCCGTCGGCGAGAAATTCATCGTTGGCATCCGCATGGTCGCCGATGAGGATTTCGAAAAGGGCATCTCGAAGGAGGTAGGCGTCGAGATCGCCAGGCGGCTCGCCAATTCCGGCAAAGTCGATTTCCTCAACATCATCCGCGGCACGATCGAGACCGACGCATCGCTGACCAAGGTGATCCCGGTGGCCGGCATGCGCTCGTCGCCGCATCTCGATTTCGCCGGCGAGGTGAGGGCGGCGACGAAGTTCCCGACCTTCCACGCGGCGCGCATTTCCGACGTCGCCACCGCCCGCCACGCCATCGCCACCGGCAAGCTCGACATGGTCGGCATGACGCGCGCCCATATCGCCGACCCGCATATCATCAAGAAGGTGATGGAAGGCCGCGAGCACGAGATCCGCCCTTGCGTCGGCGCCACCTATTGCCTCGACCGCATCTATGAAGGCGGCGAGGCGCTCTGCGTCCACAACGCCGCGACCGGGCGCGAGGCGACCGTTCCGCATATCATCGCCAAGAGCGAAGGACCGAAGAAGAAAGTCGTGGTGGTGGGCGCGGGCGCCGGCGGCCTGGAAGCCGCCCGTGTCGCGGCCGAACGCGGCCATCAGGTGACCGTGCTTGAAGCCTCCAGACAGGCCGGCGGACAGGTGCGTTTGGCGACACAGAACCCGCGCCGCAAGGAGCTGATCGGCATCATCGACTGGCGGTTGGCCGAGCTCGACCGCCTCGGCGTCGAGATCCGCTACGACACCTGGGCCGAGAAGGACGACGTGCTGGCGCTGGCGCCGAACGTGGTGATCGTGGCCACAGGCGGCATGCCTCAGAACCCGCCGCTGACGGAAGGCGACAATCTCGTCACCTCGAGCTGGGACATCATGGCCGGAAGCGTCAAGCCGGCCGAGAACGTCCTGCTTTACGACGACAATGGCGGCCATCAGGGCATGGGCGCCGCCGAACTCATCGCCAACGGCGGCTCGAAGCTCGAGCTGGTCTCGCCGGAGCGTTTCTTCGCGCCGGAAATGGGCGGTCTGAACCACGTGCCCTATATGCGCGCCTTCCACGAAAAGGGCGTCACCGTCACCATCAACACAAGGCTGCGCTCGGTTCGGCGCGAGGGCAACCAACTTATCGCCGAGCTGGCATCGGATTTCGCCGACGGCTGGCGCGGCGAGCGGCGCGTCGACCAAGTGGTGGTCGAGCATGGCACCGCGCCGCTCGACGACCTCTATCTGTCGCTCAAACCGCTGTCGAAGAATGCCGGCGCGGTCGATTATGAGCGGCTGGTGAGCGGCGGCGACATCTTCCCCACGCGCAATGCCGAAGGCGGTTTCGTGCTGTTTCGCATCGGCGACGCGGTCGCATCGCGCAACATCCACGCCGCCATCTATGACGGCATCCGGTTCGGGATCAGGATCTGATTGGACAAGGCATGATCGAAAGAGATCATGCCCAAACGAAAAAAGACGCGCAACGGGCCGTTGCAAGGAGAGCCACCTGCCGCTTCGGTCCGTTGCGCGCCGCGCCCGGTCGGGTTCGCCGGCCGTGCGATTTCAAAACAGCTTGGCAGTCGCCATGCAAAACACGGTGATGATGAGCAGCCCGCCGGCGATGCGTTCGCCCCTGGTCATTTTCGCCCGCAGCCCAGTCTGCGTCGCTTGGTCGGCGCCGGCCAACTGCCTGCTGGCGGAAGCCACAAGCGCGCCCTGCACGCCGGCGGCGATCAGCGCTGTCAAAATGCCGAGCGCGAGCACTTTCTCCATCGGGCCGAAAGCGCCCTCATGGAAGAAATACCAAAGCAGCAAACCAGTCAGAAACACCACGCCGGAGGCGCCGAGTTGCGGCCGGATAAAGCGCTCCGCCTTGATCTCAGGATCGCGGGCAACAGCGATGGTCGTGCCGGCCCAGAAGACGCCGGCCATCACATGCAGGCCGATGGTGACGATGTAGACATATTGCATGACTGCATTCCTCTCTGCCACCCGCCGTGCCTCGCAGTCGTGTTGCGACGCCATCAATAGGACAAAGTTAGATATCTAATGATTAGATGTCAATGCATAGAGCCGAGTTCCACCTTGCCATTGCATGCTCTACTGTCACGTCATGACACCGTTTGACCGCCCGCCCGTCGGCATGAATCTCACCCGCACCTCGAAAGTGGTGGCGCAGGCTTTCGATGCTGCCATGGCCGAAGCAGGCGGCACGCTGCCGGTCTGGCTGACCCTGCTGTCGGTCAAGTCCAAGGAACTGGCCAACCAACGTGAGCTTGCCGGCATGATCGGCATCCAGGGCGCGACGCTGACGCATCACCTCAACGCCATGGAAGCGCAAGGGTTGCTGACGCGCCGCCGCGATCCTGAAAACCGCAGGGTCCATCAGGTGGCGCTGACCGAGTCCGGCGAAGCGCTGTTCGAAAAGCTTCGTCTCGCGGCCGTCGCCTTCGACAAGCGGCTGCGGGCAGGTATTCCTTACGACAGGCTGGCGGAATTCGCCGAGGTGCTCGCGGCGCTGCGGGCGAACGTCGAAGCGTCGAGCTTCGGACGTTTGCTGGCATCTTTCCCCGGTGACGAGAACGACATCCCGCCTCGCCCTGGCGGGCCGGCTCGCGCAATCAAGTCATGATCTTCTAGCGATCGTAACCCGCTATCGCGCCGAAGGCGTAGCGGCGCAGCTTGAGCGCGGCGATCAGGGCAGTCAGCTTCGCCTTGCCGTTGAAGGTGTCCTGGAACATCTCGTCATGCATGAGCAGGATCAGCTTGTTCGGCTTGGCGAAATGGCCGTAGCCGAACAGATGGTCGATCTCGCTGACCAGATGGTCGACGCTCTGCACCGGCTTGCCGCTGTCCTCATGCACCCATTCGTGATCCCAGCCATAGAGCCAGAAGCCCGACGCCGCGACGAATTCGTAGTCCGGATCCTCGCGGCCGGCCTGCGCCAACCCCAGCGAATTGTCGTTCTTCGAATAGCTGGGCAATCTGAAAACATTGCGCCCCGGCAACCGGGCATCCACGGCAGGCTTCAAGCCGAGCACGGTATTGGCCCTGAGCATGTCGGCGACCACGCCCTCGGTGTCGCCGTAGAAATGCCGGTAGTGGTTATAGGCGTGGCTGTAGCTGTGGTTGCCGATCATCACCAGCGGCATCGATTTCGCCCGCTGCAGCAGCGCCCGATTGGTGGCGTTGGCCTCGGCATGCATGCCGACCATGAACAAAGTCGCCGGCACCTGCTCGGCCTGCAGCACGTCGAGAATGTTGCTGGTGCCGTTCAACGGACCGTCGTCGAAGGTGAGATAGATCGTGCGGTCGGCGGCCAAAGCCGGCGACACGACAAGCAGCAGCAGGAACGGCAATATGAAACGAAGCGGCATCCGCGAGGTCCGGTTGCGATCAGATAGGCCGCCAAGCCCGCCCGGTTGTGTCAAGTTTGTCGACGTTCTTGCTAGGCTAAGCTGCCCTGCAGCACTTTCAACTTCGCCTTCTTGGGGCTGCGCGCGATCAGCCACTCGCGCGCCTTGTCCTGCGGCATCGGGAAGGCGATGGAATAGCCCTGCACCTGGTCGCAGCCGATCGCCATCAGCGAGTCGAGTTCGGCCTCGGTTTCGGCGCCCTCGGCAACGATCGAGATGCCGAGTCCCCGGGCAAGCTCGGTGATGGCGCGCACGATCTTGGTGTTGTCGCCATTCTCGTTGATGTTCTGGACGAAACGGCGGTCGATCTTCAGCCGGTCGATCTCGTTCGGATTGACGTGGCTGAGCGAGGCATAGCCGGTGCCGAAATCGTCAAGTTCGAGATGCACGCCGGCGGCGCGGATGTGCCTGAGCTTGGCGGCGATGCCGGTCTTCTCGTCGTCGAGGATGACGGATTCGACGATTTCCAGCGAGAGTTTCTGCGGCGCCAGCCCGGCGCGCTCCAGCGTGCCGAACAGGAAGGCGTCGAAATCGGGCTCACGCAGCTCCGTGCCCGAGACATTGACGGCGATGCGCCCGAAATCGATGCCGGCGCGATCCCATTCCGCGGCTTCCTCGATCGCCTTGCCGATGACGATACGGCCGATATCCGGCATGAAGCCGCATTTCTCGGCGACCGGAATGAATTCGCCGGGCGAGATCATGCCGCGCGTCTCGTGCTTCCAGCGCACCAGCGCCTCGATGCCGCTGATCTTGCCGCTGGTCAGCGACACCTGCGGCTGGAAATAGACCTCGAAGCTCCTGTTGGCGATCGCGGTACGGATGTCCTGTTCGAGCTGCTTGCGGTAGTCGAGCTCGCGGCGCAGTTCCTCGGAGAAGAAGGAGAAGCTGCCGCCGCCGAGCTTCTTGGCGGAATAGAGCGCCAGATCGGCATGAACGAGCAGGTCCTGAGCATTGTCGGCGTCGACCGGGTAGACCGCGATGCCGGCGCTGGCGCCGGGCATGATGGTCGTGCCCTGGAACGTGATCGGCTCGTTGATCTCGCCCAGGATGCGCTTGGCCAGCGCATGGATATCCTCGGTGGTGCCGGCGCCGTTGAGGATCATGACGAACTCGTCGCCGCCGAGCCTTGCGCACAGATCCGAGGCGCGACAGGAATCGCGCATGCGCTGCGCGGTCACCACCAGCACATAGTCGCCCGCCGCGTGCCCCAGAGTGTCGTTGATCTGCTTGAAGCGGTCGAGATCGAACTGGATCACCGCCAGGCGCTCGCGGCGGCGGTGCGCGCCCTTGATCAGCGTGTCGAAATGGTCGGTGAGGAAGGTGCGGTTGTGCAGCCCTGTCAGGCCGTCATGCACGGCGATGAAGGCCATGGAGTTGCGGGCGTCGACCAGCTCGCGCGTCTTGCGAAGGATGGCGTTGGACATCGGCCGGAAGATGAACAGCGCCACCAGCACGATGACGCCGAGGGTGGCGAAGAACAGCTTGCGGTGCAGATCGAGGATATTGCCGGCCTTTTCGTTGGCGAAGGCGCTGATACGCTGACCGAGCGCGGCATAGCCCGACATCGTCGCGTTGGCGACGGAGGCGTCGAGACCGACGCGTTCGCCGCCGCCCTTGTAGCCATCGCTCTGCATGCCGAGCTGCGATTCGAAGGACGAAGCCAGCCTGTCGCCATTGGCGACGAGGCCGACCGAGAAGTAATCGAGATGGAAAGGCTTGCTGAACAGCACATATTCGATCGATTTCGGATCGTTGCGCGCTGGTGACAGCGGATCGGCGCCCGTCTCCTTGAGCAGCCGGTCGTAGTTGGTCTCGAACTCGCCCGTCGCCTGCTTGAGCGCGGTGACCAGCGCCGGCTGCTTGTCGCGCGCCGCGGCGCCGGTGGCGCTGGCCAGGAAGACGATGCGCTGCGACAGCGCCTTCTGCGTCGAGACGATGTCGAGCAGCGTGTCGTTGTGCTGCTGTTGCGCCATAAGCTGCTGCAGAAGGATGAAGGAGGCCACGACCATGGCGGCAATGATCGTCAGCGCCAGCCAGTAGCCGGTCTTGATGAGCAGGATCAGCTTGCGCGAAACGCTATGCACTGGCTGCTGCGACATAACTTGCTGACCCCTCCGGTCGACGGATTCCTGCCCTGGATTCGTGGCAGGAAAACGCTTGCCTTGAAAGAGTTAACAGGTCGGCAAGGGACGTTGGCGGCCGTAGTGGCGGTTCGACAAAGCTCGCAAGATGGTTATCACGTCCTTTCCCGCTCACCCCTTTTTTGATCGTAATGCCGCAGCGCCGTCGCAAAGGATTGCGACCGGGCTTTTGCGACGCCACCGAAGCGGTCGCTTTTGCGATGGATTTTTTGTAGCCATGGCGCGACAGTCCGGCCTCGAACCGAACAGGGCCGGACCATGAGCAAAGCATTCCTTTCCCACATCGACAGTGAGCTCCAGGGCCTGAAATCGGCCGGGCTCTACAAGTCCGAACGGGTGATTTCCTCCATGCAGTCCGCCGAGATCGAGGTCGGCGGCCAGAAGGTGCTGAATTTCTGCGCCAACAACTATCTCGGCCTCGCCGACAACCAGGATTTGCGCGACGCGGCAAAGCACGCGCTCGACCGCTACGGCTACGGCATGGCCTCGGTGCGCTTCATCTGCGGCACGCAGGAAGAGCATAAGGAGCTCGAGGCGACGATCTCCTCCTTCCTCGGCATGGACGACACCATCCTCTACTCGTCCTGCTTCGACGCCAATGGCGGCCTGTTCGAGACACTGCTTGGCGAGGAGGACGCTATCATCTCCGATGCGTTGAACCACGCCTCGATCATCGATGGCGTCAGGTTGTCGAAGGCGAAGCGCTTCCGTTACGCCAACAACGACATGGCCGATCTCGAAGCCCGCCTGAAGGAGGCGAAGGACTGCCGCTTCCGGCTGATCGCTACCGACGGCGTGTTCTCGATGGACGGCATCATCGCCAACCTCAAGGGCGTCTGCGACCTCGCCGAAAAATATGATGCCATGGTCATGGTCGACGACAGCCATGCGGTCGGCTTCGTCGGCAGACAAGGCCGCGGCTCGGCCGAGCATTGCGGCGTCGAGGGCAGGGTGGACATCATCACCGGGACGCTCGGCAAGGCGCTGGGCGGCGCCTCCGGCGGCTACACGTCGGGCAAGAGAGAGGTGGTCGACTGGCTGCGCCAGCGCTCGCGGCCCTATCTCTTCTCCAACACTCTGATGCCGGCAATCGCCGGCGCCTCGATCAAGGTGTTCGACCTGATCCGCAATGGCGACGCGCTGCGCCAGCACCTGTATGCCAATGCGGACCGGTTCCGGTCCAAGATGGGCAAGCTTGGCTTCACGCTGGCCGGCGCCGATCATCCGATCATTCCGGTGATGCTGGGCGACGCGGCGCTGGCGCAGGAGATGGCGCAGCGGATGCTGAAGCGTGGCATCTATGTCATCGGCTTCTCCTTCCCCGTGGTGCCGAAAGGCCAGGCGCGCATCCGCACCCAGATGTCGGCTGCCCATTCCAGCACCGACATCGACCGCGCGGTCGAGGCGTTCGGGGAAGTCGGGCGCGAGCTCGGAGTGGTTGGGTAAATTTGCAAATGTCTTCGCTCTACGGCGCAAGCCTCCAAACCATTGGGAGATCCTGATGTCCAACATGATGAAGGCGCTGGTGAAGGCCAAGGCCGAGCCGGGCATCTGGATGGAAGAGGTGCCGATGCCGGAGATCGGCCCCAACGACGTGCTGATCAAGGTCAAGAAGACCGCGATCTGCGGCACCGACGTCCACATCTACAATTGGGACCAGTGGGCGCAGAAGACCGTGCCGGTGCCGATGGTGACCGGTCATGAATTCGTAGGCACCGTTGCCGATTTCGGCGCGGCGGTCACCGAGTACAAGGTCGGCCAGCGCGTCTCGGGCGAAGGCCATATCGTCTGCGGCCATTGCCGCAACTGCCGGGCCGGGCGAGGGCACCTCTGCCGCAACACGCTCGGCGTCGGCGTCAACCGCCCCGGCGCCTTCGGCGAATACATGGTCATCCCGCAGCATAATGTCGTGCCGATCCCCGACGATGTGCCGGACGAGATCGCCGCCATCTTCGATCCGCTGGGCAATGCCGTTCACACCGCCTTGTCCTTCGATCTGGTCGGCGAGGACGTGCTGGTCACCGGCGCCGGCCCGATCGGCATCATGGGGGCGCTGGTGGCGCAATGCGTGGGCGCGCGCAAGGTCGTCATCACCGATATCAACCCCGTCCGGCTGGATCTGGCGCGCAAGCTCGGCGTCCAGCATGTCGTCGACGCCTCGAAGGAGAAGCTGCGCGACGTGATGCCGTCGATCGGCATGAGCGAAGGTTTCGACGTCGGGCTGGAGATGTCGGGCGCGGCGCCCGCCTTCCGCGACATGATCGACACCATGAACAATGGCGGCAAGATCGCCATCCTCGGCATCGCGCCGACCGGCTTCGAGATCGACTGGAACAAGGTCATCTTCAAGATGCTGCATCTGAAGGGCATCTACGGCCGCGAGATGTTCGAGACCTGGTACAAGATGATCGCCCTGGTGCAGGGGCCGCTGGATGTTTCGGGGCTGATCACGCATCGGATCGGGATCGATGATTTCCAGGCTGGGTTCGATGCGATGCGGAGCGGGAGTTCGGGCAAGGTGGTGATGGATTGGTAGCGCTTTAAAGAGACGCCGAGTTCCTCCGCTCCCCTCTCTGTCCGGCAGGACAGAGAGGGGAGCCTCGCGCCAGCCTATCAGCTCTTCTCTTCCAAGGCTCCCTCCAGCGCCGCCACCCCTCCCACAACCGCCATTCGCTCCTCCACGCTCAATCTCTCCAGCAGCTCCCTCTCAAACGCCTTAGCCAGCGGCACCATCTCCCGATACGCAGCCAGCCCCGCCTTGGTCAGCGCCAGATGCTCGACGCGCCGATCATTCTCGTCAGCTGTCCGCGTCAGCCAGCGCCTTCGCTCCAGCTCGGCCACGGCGCGCGAAACCTTGGTCTTGTGCATGGCCGACTGCTCGCCGAGCTCCGTCGCCGTCATCGTGCCGCGCTCGCCAAGCCCGGAGAGCGTGCGCCATTCCGGCCGTGTCAGCCCATGGCGCTCCTTGTAGATGCGCGAAAACTCACGGCTGATGGTGTCTGCCAGCCGATAGAGCCGGTAGGGCAGGAAGCTTTCCAGTTCGAGGGTGTCCGGTTCCATGAAGCGTTCCCGGGATGCAGCCAGCCGTTGATAGTTACATTTTCGATGGTTACAAACGAAACCAGTTTGGTCAACATCGCCGGCGGGCAACGCTTCGGGAGCTTGCAAAGCCGGGATCAGGGAGGATCGGATGGGCTTTTCCTACATGCCGGGCTTCGGCAATGATTTCGAGACCGAGACGCTGCCTGGATCGCTGCCGCAGGGCCGCAACTCGCCGCAGCGACCGGCCTATGGCCTCTATGCCGAGCAGCTCTCCGGCTCGCCCTTCACGGCGCCGCGCGGCACCAACGAGCGCTCCTGGCTCTACCGCATCCGTCCGAGCGTAAAGCACACCGGCCGCTTCAAGGGCGCGAGCTATCCCTTGTGGAAGACCGGGCCTAGCATCGGCGACCACGAGCTGGCGCTCGGCCAATACCGCTGGAACCCGACGCCGATGCCCGGCGAGCCGACCGACTTCATCTCCGGCATGCGCACCTTCACCACGGCAGGCGATGCGGTCGGCCAGTCCGGCATGGCAGCGCATGTCTATGTCGCCAACCGCTCGATGGTGGACGATCATTTCTTCAATGCCGACGGCGAATTGCTGGTCGTGCCGCAGGTCGGCGCGCTGCGCTTCGTCACCGAGATGGGCGTGATCGAGCTTCGGCCCGGCGAGATCGCCGTGCTGCCGCGCGGCCTGGTCTTCAAAGTCGAGCTCGCCGACAAGGAAGCACGCGGCTATGTCTGCGAGAATTATGGCGCAAAGTTCACCATGCCTGACCGCGGCCCGATCGGAGCCAATTGCCTGGCCAATCCGCGCGACTTCAAGACGCCCTGCGCCTGGTTCGAAGAGAAGGAGACGCCCTGCCGGCTGATTGTCAAATGGTGCGGCTCTTTCCACGTCACCGAGCTCGGCCATTCGCCGTTGGATGTCGTCGCCTGGCACGGCAACTACGCGCCCTATAAATATGATCTTGCGACGTTTTCGCCGGTCGGCGCCATCCTGTTCGACCACCCGGATCCGTCGATCTTCACCGTGCTGACGGCGCCGAGCGGCGAGGAGGGCACCGCCAATGTCGACTTCGTCATCTTCCCACCGCGCTGGCTGGTGGCGGAAAACACGTTCCGGCCGCCTTGGTACCACCGCAACATCATGAGCGAGTTCATGGGCCTGATCCACGGCCAGTACGACGCCAAGGAGGAAGGTTTTGTGCCTGGCGGCATCAGCCTGCACAACCAGATGCTGGCGCATGGACCGGACGCTTCCGGCTTCGAGAAGGCGACCCGCGCGGAGCTGAAGCCGGTCAAGCTCGACAACACCATGGCCTTCATGTTCGAGACCCGCTTTCCACAGATGCTGACCCGCTATGCCGCCGAGCTCGGCACACTGCAGGAGAACTACATCGATTGCTGGGCCGACCTGAAGAAGCGCTTCAACGGCACGCCCGAAGGCGATTGGTCCTGATCGGCGCATCATTGTCAGGAAAACTCGCTCGGGCGACTTGACGATCGCCCGCGCGCGCTTTGATGTGTGACAAAGCGGTGAAAAGGCCGCCAGGAGAGGAAACCGCATGAAGCTTGCCACTTTGAAGAACGGGACGCGCGACGGAAAGCTGGTCGTGGTCTCGCGCGATCTGACGCGGTTCACCGACGCTTCCTTCCTGGTACCGACGCTGCAGGCCGCGCTCGACGACTGGCGCCGCATCGCGCCGCATCTGGCGGCCATGGCGGAATCGCTGGAAACCAACGCGGTGCCTTCGGCGCGCTTCCACGAGCATGACGCGCATTCGCCGCTGCCGCGCGCCTATCAATGGGCCGACGGCTCGGCCTATGTGAACCATGTCGAATTGGTGCGGAAGGCGCGCGGCGTCGAGATGCCGGCAAGCTTCTGGACCGATCCTCTGATCTACCAGGGCGGCTCGGACTCATTCATTCCGCCGCGCGACCCTATCCGCATGGCCGACGAGGCTTTCGGCATCGACATGGAGGCGGAGGTTGCCGTCATCGTCGACGATGTGCCGATGGGCGCCGGGCTGGCGGAGGCGAAAGAGGCGATCCGCCTCGTCGTGCTGGTCAACGACGTGACGCTGCGCGCCATCACCGGACCGGAGCTGGCCAAAGGCTTCGGCTTCTTCCAGTCGAAACCGTCTTCGGCTTTCTCGCCGGTCGCGGTCACGCCGGACGAATTGGGCGATGCCTGGGACGGCGGCAAGGTCAGCCTGCCGCTGCTCGCCGATCTCAACGGCAAGCCGTTCGGCCGCGCCAATGCCGGCATCGACATGACCTTCGATTTCCCGGCGCTGATCGTGCATGCCGCTAAGACCCGGCCGCTCGCCGCCGGCACCATCGTCGGCTCGGGCACGGTCTCCAACAAGCTGGATGGCAAGCCGGGCAGGCCCGTCTCGGCGGGCGGCGCTGGCTATTCCTGCATCGCCGAGCTGCGCATGATCGAGACCATCGAGTCAGGCGAACCGAAGACGCCCTTCCTGCGCTTCGGCGACACGGTGCGCATCGAGATGAAGGACAAAACCGGACATTCGATCTTCGGCGCCATCGAGCAGAAGGTCGAGAAATACGAAGGGTAGCTGATGCCGGGCGAAGCGCTCTATGTGCTGTTTGGGCTGTGGGCGCTGGCCATGCTGGTGGTTTTCGTTCAGGCGACCCGGCTGAGTTACCGCATCGAGGCGCGTTCGCCGGGCCTCACCAACCGGAGCGGCGTTCCGCGCAAGGCGATGCTGTTCCACACCATCACCAATCTGAACGTGGCGCGGGACGCGGAGACGCAAGCGCTGCGGCGGCGCATGATCATGCTGCTGCTGGTCGTCGTCGCCGGCTTCCTGGCCATGGCCGCCGGCATCGGCCTGGCCAGCGGAAGCGCGCCATGACCTTGCTCGAGCATCTGCGTCGCATGGCGCGCAACAATCTCTGGTCGAACGACCGGCTCTACCGCGCTGTGCTTGCGCTGAAGCCGGGCGAATTCGAGGCCAGACGCACCAGCTTCTTCCCGTCGATCAGGGAGACGCTCAACCACATCCTCGCGGTCGACCTTCTCTATCTCGACTTCCTGGCCGATGGCGGTCTCGACGCCTCGGCCTATGACGATTTCGTACCGTTCGACGGCGCGGCAAGCCTGGCGGCGGCGCAGGCCGATTTTGACCGCAGGCTGATCGCCTTCTGCGACGGCTTGTCCGAGGCCGATCTTGATCGCCGCGTCATCACCGACCGGCGCGAGGACGGCATGATCCCCGAGAGGATCGGCGACATCCTCGCCCATGTCTTCCTGCACGACATCCATCATCGCGGCCAGGTGCATGCCATGCTTTCCGGCACTTCGGTGGCGCCGCCGCAATTGGATGAGTTTCTGCTCGATTATGACGCGAAGCTCAGGAAGGGCGAGGTCGAGCGGCTGGGGCTGGAATGATCAAGCCAGCGCTACGTCGTAGGCTGAAAAATGCCGATCCGCGGTGACCAGAATGAGGCCTTCAATTTGAGCCTGTGCGATGAGCAGGCGGTCAAAGGGATCGCGATGATGGAGCGGCAAGTGTTCAAGCCTTGCCGCATGCAGTTCGTTGACGCCAAGGATTGGGATTCCGTTCGATCGCAGAATGTCGACGATATTGCCGGTGAGTGTGATCTTACCGAGCGACTTCTTGATGGCAATCTCAGCCACCGAGATGGTGCTGACGGTTACATCCTTGCCCGCCAGAAAAATGTCACGGTGGTGATCCAAAAGACGTGAGTCTGCGTTAAGCACCCAAAGCAGAATATGGGTGTCGACCAAATATCTGTGGCTCATTTAATGTACTCGTCCCATTCGGGACCGAGTTCATCAAAATCATCCGCTATCCAGATTTGGCCTTTCAGGGCTCCAAACAGGCCTTCGCTCCCGCCAGCCCGAACGGGAGCGCTCAAGGTCGCGACAACCTCTCCATGCTTTGTCAGATGGATCGTTTCGCCAGCCTGGGCACGTTTAACCAACTCGGAAAGTTGCGCCTTGGCTTTTGCCATCGGAACGTTCATACCAGACCTCTTATGACCATAATTTAGGTCATAATCGGTCGAGCCGCAAGCTCAGGCGCTACGCCGCCTTGCCGTCCAGTTTGATCACGCCACGCTTGATCTGGTCCTGCTCGATCGATTCAAACAGCGCGCGGAAATTGCCTTCGCCAAAACCTTCGTCGCCCTTGCGCTGGATGAACTCGAAGAAGATCGGGCCGATCACCGTCTTCGAAAAGATCTGCAGCAGGATCTTGGTCATGCCGCCATCGACGACGCCTTCGCCGTCGATCAGGATGCCGTGTTTCTTCATGCGCTCGATCGGCTCGTCATGGCCATGCACGCGGTCGTGCGACATCTCGTAATAGGTGTCGGGCGGGCCGGGCATGAATTTCAGCCCGTTGGCGGCGAGCTTGTCGGTGGCCTCGTAGATGGCGTCGGTGCCGACCGCGATATGCTGGATGCCCTCGCCATTGTACTTCTTCAGATACTCGGCGATCTGGCTGGTCTCGTCCTTGGACTCGTTCAGCGGAATGCGGATCTTGCCGCAGGGCGAGGTGATGGCGCGGCTGACCAGACCGGTGATCTTGCCGTCGATGTCGAAGAAATGGATCTGCTTGAAGCCGAACAGGTCGCGGTAGAAGTCCCACCACTTGTCCATGTTGCCGCGATAGACATTGTGGGTGAGGTGGTCGAGGAAGTAAAAGCCGACGCCTTCCGGTTTCGGGTCGCGCGCGCCCAGCCATTCGAACTCGGCGTCATAGGCCGAGCCCTTCTCGCCATAGGCCTCGATGAAATAGAGCAGCGAACCGCCGATGCCGACGATCGCCGGCACGTCAAGCGCCTTGTCGGTGCCTTGATAGGGCGTGGCGCCCTTCGATACCGCATGGTCGAAGGCATGCTTGGCATCGACCACGCGCCAGGCCATCGAGGCGGCGCAGGGGCCGTGCTTTTCGACGAACTTCATCGCATGCGAGCCAGGCTCTGCATTGACGACATAGTTGATGTCGCCCTGACGCCAGACGGTGATGTCCTTCGAGCGATGCTTGGCCACCGCGACATAGCCCATGCGGGTGAACAGCTCGGCAAGCTTTGCCGGCTCGGCATGCGCGAATTCCACGAACTCGAAGCCGTCGGTGCCGGCGGGGTTTTGCTTGCTGATCCTGGCGGGCGGGGCGTCGTGCGGGAAGGGGCCCATGGCAGTCCTCCGAAAGCTGTTGCGGCCGGTCTTGGCCATCTTTCACCATGATAGCGCGGAGTCGCCGCACGGTGCTTGCATTCAACCGCTTGAAATGCTCATGATGTGCGCAAATTGTGCATGAATGGAGGAGTATTCATGGATGATGCGCGCCTTGATCAGTTTGACCGCAAGATAATGGCGCTTTTGCAGGATGACGCGCGCTACACCAACAACGACCTTTCGGAGCGTGTGAACCTCTCGCCATCGCAATGCTCGCGCCGCCGCCAGCGGCTGGAGGACGATGGCTATATCAAGGGTTACCGCGCCGTGCTCGACCGCGACCGTCTGGGCTTTTCGCTGGTCAACGTCATCTCGGTGACCCTGGCGACACACAACCGGGACAACGCCCGCCGCTTCGGCGAACTGGTGGCGCGGCTACCGGAGGTACAGGAGGCGCACGCGCTGACCGGCGAGATGGACTACATCCTGAAGGTGGTGACGCCCGATCTCAAGTCGCTGTCGGAGTTCGTCAACGGCGTGCTCCTGCCGCACGAATCCGTGCAGCATGTAAAGACGGCGATCGTGCTGGAGACGTTGAAGGAAACCGGCTCTCTGCCTATTTAGCTGCGCTGCTGCTGGATCAGCCCATAAAGATTGGTGCAGCGCGCGCCTGACCGGCAATAGGCGAAGACCGGCCCTTCGAGCTCGTCCAGCGCGGCGGCCTGGTCCTCGACATTGTCCATGGTGATCTGGCCGCTGATGACCGGGATGTAGCGGAAGGAAAGCCCTGACGCCTCTGCCGCGGCCTGGACGCTCTCGGCCGAAGGCTGGCCGGGTTGCTCATCGTTCGGCCGGTTGCAAATCACGCTTTTGAAGCCGGCGTCCTTGATGGCGGCGATGTCCTGCGGCTGGATCTGGCCGGAGACCGAATAGTCGTCGCTGATCTGGCGGTATTCCATGGTGTCGTCCTCGCGATCTCTTTGGCGCAGTCTTGCCACTCCGGGTGAGGAGCGGCAATCCGCATTGAAGGAATTCTCTGCCAAATAGACATCGCGCGCAGAAAATTCCAACCGGGCCGCTTCGTGCCCGGTTGGATACTCGACCGATCAGCTTCCCAGGATCGCGCCTTTGATCTGCGTGATGTTGTTGTGCATCATGTCGATATAGGTCGAGGCGGGGCCGTCGGGCCCAGACAGCGCGTCCGAATAGAGCGTGCCGCCGACCTTGATGCCGGATTCGCTTGAGATCTGCTCGATCAGCCGCGGATTGGTGATGTTCTCGATGAAGATGGCGGTAGCCTTGTCCTGCTTGACCTGTTTGACGAGCTTTGCGACGTCTGCGGCCGAAGGCTCGGAGTCGGTCGAGACGCCTTGCGGGGCCAGGAAGGTCAGGCCGTATTCGTGCTCGAAATAGCCGAAGGCGTCATGCGAAGTGATGACGACCCGCTTTTCTTCAGGGATCGACTGGATCGCCGCCTTCACTTCGGTCTCCAGCGCATCGAGCTTGGTGGTGTAGGCGGCGGCGTTGGCCTTGTAGCTGTCGCAGCCCTCGCTGTCGGCCGTGCAGAACGCCTCGGCGATGTTCTTCACATAGATCTTGGCGTTGGCGATCGACTGGAAGGCGTGCGGGTCGGTGACAGTCTTGCCGCCGCCAGTGCCAGCGCCTTCGGCGGCATCCGCATCGGCGAATTCCGGTTTGAAGTCGATCGGGGTCACGCCTTTGGTCAGCGTCACGATCGCAGCCTTTGTGGCGCTGGCGTCGACCAGGCGCTGCAGGAAACCTTCGAAATGCAGGCCGTTGACCAGCACCACGTCGGCGCCGGCCATCGCCACGGCGTCGGCCGGGCTCGGCTCATAGACATGCGCGTCGCCATCCGGACCGACGATGGTGGTGATGTTGACCCGGTCGCCGCCGACATTTTTCGCGAAGTCCGCAATCACCGTGAAGCTCGCCACTACTTTCAGCGGTGCCGCGAAGGCCGAAGACGTCGCAAAGGCGCTTAATGTTATAACGCTCAGGGCCAAAGCGGCACGGAAGGATTTCAGCATTGGAGTCTCCTTGCTTGGGTATTGGGATCAGGCGGTGCGGTGTCGGTGATGCACGATGCGGGCGCGCAACACACCACGCGTGCCGAACAGGATCGAGCAGAAATAGACGACGCCGGCCGAGAGGATGATCGCCGGGCCAGAGGGCAGCGAGGCGTGGTAGGACAGAAGCAGTCCTGAAATGCAGGAGGCAAATCCGATCAGCACGGCCAGCACGCACATTGGTTCGACGCGCGCCGTCCAGAAGCGGGCGGCCGCCGCCGGCAGCATCATCAGCCCGACCGAGAGCAGCGTGCCCAGCGCCTGAAAACCGCCGACGAGGTTGAGCACGACAAGGCCGAGGAAGATGAAATGCACTGGGCTTCCCATGCGGCTCACCGAGCGCAGGAACAGGGGATCGAGGCATTCGGCGACCAGCGCGCGCCAGAAGAGGGCGAGGCAGGCGAGCGTCGCCACGACGATGCCACCAATCAGGATCAGCGCCTCGTTGTTGAGCGCCAGCACAGTGCCGAACAGCACATGCATCAGGTCGACGCTGGAACCGCGGATCGACACCATCAGCACGCCGACGGCGAGCGAGATGAGATAAAAAGCCGCCATCGAGGCGTCCTCGCGCTGGATGGTGAAGCGCGAGACAGCACCCGCGCCGAGCGCCACGATGATGCCGGCGACCAGCCCGCCGATCGTCATCGGCAGGATTTCCAGGCCATAGAGCAGGAAGCCTGCGGCCGCGCCCGGCAGGATGGCATGCGCCATGGCGTCGCCCGACAGGCTCATGCGCCGCAGCATCAGGAAGACGCCGACCGGGCAGGCGCCGAGCGACAGCATCAGCGAGCCGAACAGCGCCCGCTGCATGAAGGCGAAATCGGCAAAGGGCGCGATGAACAGGCCATGGAGAAAATCCATCACGCCGCCCTCGGTCCGGAGCCATGCCGGTGGTCGTGGGTATGATCATGATGGTCGTGGTCATGGCCGTGATCATGGTCATGATCATCCTCGCTCGGCTCGCACCAAGGCGCGTTCTCTTCCCACCCCTCGTGGAAGCGCCTTGCCTTGAGCAGGTTTTCCGGCCTGAGCGTCTCCTTTGTGTCGCCCCAGGCCACCGGCTGGCGCGCGAGCAGCAGCGTCTCCGGGAAATTCTGCCGCACCAGATCGAGATCGTGCACCACGACCATGATCGTGCGCTCCTCGCCATGCCAGCGTTTGATGAGCTGGATCAGGTCGCCGACGGTCTTGGCGTCGACCGCGTTGAACGGCTCGTCGAGCAGAATGAGGTCGGCGTCCTGCAGAAGCACGCGGGCAAACAGCGTGCGCTGCAGCTGGCCGCCGGAGAGCGTGTCGATCGGCCTTTTCTCGAAGCCGCCGAGCCCGACCGCCATCAGCGCTTTGCTGACCGACTCGCGGTCTTCCCTGGTGTAGCGGCCGAGCATGCCCCGCTTCGGCCACAGCCCGAGCGAGACTAGGTCGACGACGCGCGCCGGAAAGGAGCGATCGAGCTCCGACTGCTGCGGCAGATAGGCGGTGCGCACGCCGGGCATGCGGACCACCGCGCCTTCCATCGGCTTCAGCACGCCGACGATGCCCTTCATTAGCGTCGACTTGCCAGAACCATTGGCGCCCACGACGGCCGTCAATGAGCCTTTGCGGACAATGCCGTCGAGATGATGAATGGCGGGGTGGCTGCCATAGCCAAGCGTCAGGTCGCGGAAGGTCAGGCAGGCGGTGGTCATCAAACAGCGGTCCGGGAAATCGGGTAGGTTGTCGATATGTGATGTTATTACATTAGTCAACACGCCAGCCCGGCGGAATTATGTCGCGACCGGTCAACTCGCCGTGTAGGCGGTCCGCTCGGGACCCGGACAATTGGCTCAATTGGTTTCGCGCCCGCCGGCCTTGCCCCGCGCCGGCTCGGACTCTAAAGAGCAGCGACTCCCACAACGAAGGAACCTCCAATGAGCATTCGTCGCATCGATGTCGGCCCGCGCATGAGCCAGATCGTTATTCACGGCAACACCGTCTATCTCGCCGGCCAGGTCGGCGAGCCCGGCGGCAACGTCGCTTCGCAGACCCGTGACATCCTGAAGGCCATCGATGAATTGCTGGCCAAGGCCGGCACCGACAAGACCAAGATCGTGCAGACGATCATCTGGCTGGCGGACATGAGCACCTTCGCCGAGATGAATTCGGAATGGGACAAGTGGGTGCCGCAGGGCCACACCCCAGCGCGCGCCACCGGCGAAGCCAAGCTCGCCGGCCCGGAATATCTGGTCGAGATCATTGTGACGGCGGCGCTGTAGGCGCTTTTCCCTTCTCCCCTTGTGGGAGAAGGTGGCCGCGCAGCGGCCGGATGAGGGGTGTTCCAGGGAACGCCAGCGCCTCACTCCGCTGGAACACCCCTCATCCGTCTCGGCGCTATCGCGCCGATCCACCTTCTCCCACAAGGGGGAGAAGGTGACAGCCTCACCCCTGCGAAGGCGTGAACCTCGCCACCAGCGTGTGGCTCTCCGCCGGATAGATGAACCGCACATGCGTCACCGGATGCTCGGCGCTCCAGGTGCGGCGCTCGACCACCAGGCAGGGCGCGCCGGGGTCGATGTCGAGCGCATCGGCGATTGTCTCGTCTGCCGCCATGGCGCGGATGCGGTGCTCGGCTTCGCTCCATGGCACGCGGCCGATCAGCCAGGGGCCGGGAGCGATATCGATAAACTGTTCCTCGCCGGCCTCGGCCACAGCTGAGAGATTGATCAGCCGCTGCTCGAGCGCGAACGGCCGTTCGCCGGCAAAATGCAGGCCCTCCAGGGCAAGCACCGGACCCGGCGCGGAAAGCCCGAGCAGCGCGCGATCCTCGGCACCGCTGCGCCGCTTTAGGCGTTCCAGCCGCTCGTAGCGGTAGGGCAGGCCGAGCGCCTCGACCTCGATCCTGATGTCATGCAGTTCCAGCACCGCGGCCTGCGACTGCGGCTGGCGCACGAAACTGCCGGAGCGGCGGCGGCGCTCGATCAGCCCGGCCTTGGCGAGCTGCGACAGCGCCTTGTTCACCGTCATGCGCGAGCAATTGTATTGAGCCGTCAGCTCGTGCTCAAAGGGGATGCGATGTCCTGGCGCCCAGGCGCCCGACAGGATCTTGTCGCGGATGTCCGACAGGATGCGCTGATGCAGCGAGAGGATCTCGCCGCCCTCGACATCGTCTGTCTCGACAAGGCTCATCGGGTGATCCTGTTCAGCCTTGCGACAATGCGGTCATGACGTCGCGGAACCGCGCGGCGACCGCCTCGCGCTTCGCATGCCTGCCGCCGCTGACCTGCTTCCTGCCATGCACCCAAACGCAATCGACCTTGCTGCCATTGGCAAAGATCCAGGCATCGAGGACCGCGTCGCCCGCGTTGCCGGCCAGTGATGGATGGTTTTGGTCGAGCGAGACGAGATCGCCAGGACAGCCCGCGGCAATCCGCGAAGGCCCGGCGCCGAGCGCCTGACTGCCCCCATCGAGCGAAGCGTCGAACAGCGCGCGCCCCGTCGATCCGCCTGCGCGGGCCAGCACGTTGCGGGCGCGATGGGCGAGGCGCTGCGAATATTCGAGCTGCCTCAGCTCATCGGGCAGGCCGATCAGCACATTGGAGTCGGAGCCGACGCCGAAGCGGCCGCCATGCTCGATGAACAGCGGCGCGGCAAAGGCGCCGTCGCCGAGATTGGCCTCGGTGATCGGGCAGAGCCCGGCGATCGCGCCACACTTCGCCATGGCGATCGTTTCGGCCTCGGTCATATGGGTGGCGTGGATGAGGCACCAGCGATTGTCCACCTCAGCATTGGCGAGCAGGAATTCGACCGGACGCTTGCCCGACCAGGCGACGCAATCCTCTACTTCCTTCACCTGTTCCGCGACATGGATATGGATCGGCCCATCCAGCGCCAAGGCTGCGACGGCATTGAGCTCGTCCGGCGTTGCGGCGCGCAAGCTGTGCGGCGCGACACCGACGACGGCCTGTTCCAACGGGCGAACGCCCTCGCGGGCTTTCTCAAGCAGACGCCCGAAACGATCGACATCATTGATGAATCGCCGCTGGCCTTCGTTCGGCGCGGCGCCGCCGAAGGCGGAATGGGCATAGAAGACAGGCAACAGCGTCAGGCCTATGCCGGCGTCGGCCGCGGCGGCGGCGATCCGCTGCGCCATCTCGGCGATATTGGCGTAAGGCTGCCCGTCGCGGTCGTGATGCAGATAGTGGAATTCGCCGACGCGCGAAAAACCGGCCTCCAGCATCTCGACATAAAGCTGCGCCGCCACTGCCTCGACCTGGTCTGGCGTCATCGACAGCGCGAAGCGGTACATCACCTCGCGCCAGCTCCAGAAACTGTCGGCCGAAGGACCGCGCAGTTCGGCCAATCCCGCCATGCCGCGCTGGAAGGCGTGGCTATGCAGATTGGGCATGCCGGGTACGACGATGGCATGGCGCTCGTCGCCTGCCCGAGCGGAAGCGCTGGTCTCGACCGTCGAGATGCGGCCACCGTCGAAGGCGATCCGCACATTGCCCTGCCAACCGCCGGGCAGAAGCGCCTGTTCCGCAAAGATCGCCGTCACGTCCATCTCCAAATCTGAATGCCCAAGCGACATTATCACTTGCGTCGCGTTCCAATATGTATATACATAATCGCCATCCAAGCAACGGAAAAGATGATGGGTGGAGCAAACCGGAAGAGCGGCCATCGGGTCTGGCGCAATGCGCGCCTGGCGACCCTGGCCGATGGCGCGGCCGGTCTCGGCATCGTCGAGAAAGGCGCGGTCGCTGCGCGCGATGGGCTTATTGTCTATGCCGGCCCTGAGGCCGATATGCCGGCTGCGGCCGGGGAGGGCGCCGAGACCGTCGATTGCGCTGGACGCTGGATCACGCCGGGCCTGATCGATTGCCACACGCATCTCGTCTATGCGGGCAACCGGGCCAACGAGTTCGAGATGCGGCTGGCCGGCGCCACTTATGAAGAAGTGGCGCGCGCCGGCGGCGGCATCGTCTCCTCGGTCAAATCGCTGCGCATTGCCAGCGAGGACGAGCTGGTAGCCCAGACGCTGCCGCGCCTCGACGCGTTGATGGCCGAGGGCGTCACCACCGTCGAAGTGAAGTCCGGTTATGGCCTCGATGCCGACAACGAGAAGAAGTCGCTGCGTGCGGCCCGCCGTCTGGGCAAAGAGCGCCCCGTCACCGTCCGCACGACTTGTCTTGCCGCGCATGCCCTGCCGCCGGAAGCCAAGGGCGACAAGGACGCTTTCATCGATCTGGTCGCCGGGACGATCCTGCCGCAAGTCGCCGCCGAAAAGCTCGCCGACGCCGTCGACGGCTTTTGCGAGGGTATCGCCTTCTCGCCGGAGCAGATGGCGCGCGTCTTCGACAAGGCCAAGGCGCTCGGCCTGCCGGTGAAGCTGCATGCCGACCAGCTTTCCAACCTGCATGGTGCAGCGCTTGCCGCCCGCTATGACGCGTTGTCGGCCGACCATCTCGAATATACGGACGAGGAGGGCGCCGCGGCGATGGCCAAGGCCGGCACCGTGGCGGGTATCCTGCCAGGCGCCTACTACTTCATCCGCGAGACCAAGAAGCCGCCGGTCGAACTGTTCCGCCGACGCGGCGTGAAAATGGCTGTCGCCACCGATTCCAATCCCGGCACCTCGCCGCTCACCTCGCTGCTGCTCACCATGAACATGGCCGCGACGCTGTTCGGCATGACTGTCGACGAATGCCTCGCCGGCGTCACCCGCGAAGCCGCGCGCGCCCTTGGCCTGCTTGGCCAGACCGGCACTTTGGAAGCCGGCAAATCGGCCGATCTCGCCATCTGGGACATCGAGCGCCCGGCCGAACTCGTCTACCGCATGGGCTTCAACCCGCTCCATGCCCGTATCTGGAGAGGACAATGACCGAACTGACCCTGACGCCCGGCAACGCGACGCTTGCCGACTGGCGCGCCATCTATCGTGGCGCCGTGCCGAAGCTCGACGCCGCCTGCCGGCCGAAGATCCGGGACAGCGCCGAAGCGGTCGCCCGCATCGTCGCCAAGGGCGAGCCGGTCTATGGTATCAACACCGGCTTCGGCAAGCTCGCCAGCGTCCGCATCCCGGCTGACGATCTCGAAACGCTGCAGCGCAACATCGTGCTCTCGCACGCCGCAGGTGTCGGCGAGCCGATGCCCGTCGCTGTGGTTCGGCTGATGATGGCGCTGAAGCTCGCCAGCTTGGCCCAGGGCGCATCCGGCGTGCGGCCTCAGACCATAGAATTGCTGGAAGCCATGCTCGCCAACGACGTCATTCCGGTGGTGCCGGCGCAAGGCTCGGTCGGCGCCTCGGGCGACCTCGCGCCGCTGTCCCACATGACGGCCGTGATGATCGGCGTCGGCGAATGTTTCACCCCGCACGGCCGCTTCCCGGCCAAGGTCGCCTTCGTTTCGCATGGGTTGGAGCCGGTGACGCTCGGCGCCAAGGAGGGGCTCGCGCTGCTCAACGGCACGCAGTTTTCGACAGCTTTTGCGCTCGCCGGCCTGTTCGAAGCCGAGACGCTTTACCAGTCGGCGCTGGTCGCTGGCGCGCTGTCGACTGACGCGGCACGAGGCTCCGACGCCCCCTTCGACCCGCGCATCCATCTCTTGAGAAAGCATCGCGGCCAGATCGAAACGGCGGATGCGCTGCGCAATCTCATGGCCGGCAGCGCCATCCGTGAATCGCACCGGGTCGGCGACGAGCGCGTTCAGGATCCGTATTGCCTGCGCTGCCAGCCGCAGGTGATGGGCGCCGCGCTCGACGTGCTGCGCAAGGCCGCCGACACGCTTCAGACCGAGGCCAATGGCGTCACCGACAATCCGCTGATCTTCGCCGAGGACGACACCGCGCTTTCAGGCGGCAATTTCCACGCCGAGCCGGTGGCTTTCGCCGCCGACATGATCGCTTTAGCCGTGTGCGAAATCGGCTCGCTGTCGGAGCGGCGCATCGCCATGCTGGTCGATCCGGCGCTGTCCGGCATGCCGGCCTTCCTGACGCCGAAGCCCGGCCTGAATTCCGGCTTCATGATCCCGCAGGTGACGGCGGCGGCGCTCGTTTCGGAAAACAAGCAGAAGGCCTACCCAGCAAGCGTCGATTCGATCCCGACCTCGGCCAATCAGGAAGACCATGTCTCGATGGCCGCTCACGGCGCGCGCCGGCTGCTCGGCATGATCGAGAATGCGACCGCCGTCATCGGCATCGAGTTGCTGGCAGCAGCCCAAGGCTGCGACTTCCACCAGCCGCTTGCATCCAGCGAGGCGCTGGAAGCAGTGCGCAAGCTGGTCCGGGCCGAAGTCCCGCATCTCGACAACGACCGCCATTTTCACCCCGACATGGAAAAGGCGATCGCCATGGTGCGCAGCGGCGCCACCGTGAAGGCGGCGAGCGCAGTGGCGCTGCCGTCGATCGCCGGAGCGGCATGATGGCCACGCCTTCCTGGCTCACCGTCACCCAGGGCACCGCGCCGCTGCTGGTCTCGATCCCGCATACCGGGATCGACCTTGCCGGCCTCGACTCGCGGCTGGTCTCGACCTGGCTGGGCCGCCGCGACTGCGACTGGTGGATCGACAATCTCTACGATTTCGCCAGGGACCTTGGCGCGACGGTCGTGCACACCGCGATTTCGCGCACGGTCATCGACGTCAACCGCGATCCGTCCGGCGTCTCGCTCTATCCCGGACAGGCGACGACAACCCTTTGCCCGACAGATACCTTTGATGGCGATCCGCTCTACCGCATGGGCGAGGAGCCGACGCCGGCCGAGATCGACCAGCGCCGCGAGACCTATTTCAAGCCTTATCACGCTGCGCTGCAGGCCGAGATCGACCGGCTGCGCGGCATGCACGCAAAGATCGTGCTCCACGATTGCCATTCGATCCGCTCGGTGCTGCCGCGCCTGTTCGAAGGCACGCTGCCAGTGTTCAACTTAGGCACCAATGAGGGCAAAAGCACCGATCCGGTGCTGCAGGAAAGGGTAGCCGCCATCCTGGCCGCGACCGGCGAGACCTGGGTGGTCAACGGCCGCTTCAAGGGTGGCTGGATCACGCGAAGCTTCGGCCAGCCCCAAAACGGCGTCCACGCGCTGCAGATGGAGCTGTCCAATCGCGGCTATATGCGCGAGCCGTCGCAGAAGGGTTCGCCCGAGAACTGGCCGGTGCCTTACGACGCGACTTACGCCGCGCCGATCCGCGCCACGCTGAAGACCATCCTCGAAACCGCCATTGACTGGGCCGGGCGCTGACGCGCCGCCTTACTCGAAAGGGATAAAGATGAACGATCCCCGCCACAACATCCGCGAAGTGCGTGCTCCCCGCGGCGACAAGCTCAACGCCCGCTATTGGACGACCGAGGCGCCGCTGCGCATGCTGATGAACAATCTCGACCCGGAGGTCGCCGAGAACCCGAATGAGCTCGTGGTCTATGGCGGCATCGGCAGGGCGGCACGCACCTGGAACGACTTCGATCGCATCGTCGCTTCGCTGAAGACGCTTGGCGAAGACGAGACGCTGCTGGTGCAGTCCGGCAAGCCGGTCGGCGTCTTCAAGACCCACGCCAACGCCCCGCGCGTGCTCATCGCCAATTCCAACATCGTGCCGCATTGGGCGAATTGGGAAAAGTTCAACGAGCTCGATAAGAAGGGCCTGATGATGTACGGCCAGATGACGGCCGGCTCCTGGATCTACATCGGCACGCAGGGCATCGTGCAGGGCACCTACGAGACCTTCGTCGAGGCCGGCCGCCAGCACTACAATGGCAACCTCAAGGGCAAGTGGATCCTGACCGGCGGTCTCGGCGGCATGGGCGGTGCCCAGCCTCTGGCCGCGGTCATGGCCGGCGCGTCCTGCCTTGCCATCGAATGCAATCCGGACTCGATCGATTTCCGCCTGCGCACCCGCTATCTCGACGAAAAGGCCGAGACGCTCGACGAAGCGATGGAAATGATCGATCGCTGGACCAAGGCCGGCGAGGCGAAATCGGTCGGCCTGCTCGGCAACGCGGCCGAGATCGTGCCGGAGATGTTCAGGCGCGGCATTCGCCCCGACATGGTCACCGACCAGACCTCGGCGCATGACCCGATCAACGGCTATCTGCCCAAGGGCTGGACCATGGCCGAATGGCGCGAGAAGCGTACGTCCGATCCCAAGGCCGTCGAGAAGGCGGCGCGTGCGTCGATGCGCGAGCATGTCGAGGCGATGGTGGCGTTCTGGAGCGCCGGCGTGCCGACGCTCGACTACGGCAACAACATCCGCCAGGTCGCCAAGGACGAAGGCTTCGAGAACGCCTTTGCCTTCCCGGGTTTCGTGCCGGCCTATATCCGGCCGCTGTTTTGCCGCGGCATCGGTCCGTTCCGCTGGGCCGCGTTGTCGGGCGATCCGGAGGATATCTACAAGACCGACGCCAAGGTGCGCGAGCTCACTCCCGGCAACACCCATCTGCACAACTGGCTCGACATGGCGCGCGAGCGCATCGCGTTCCAGGGCCTGCCGGCGCGCATCTGCTGGGTCGGCCTCGGCGATCGCCACCGGCTCGGCCTCGCCTTCAACGAGATGGTGGCCAAGGGCGAGCTCAAGGCGCCCGTCGTCATCGGCCGCGACCATCTCGATTCCGGCTCAGTCGCCTCGCCCAACCGCGAGACCGAAGCGATGAAGGACGGCTCGGATGCCGTTTCCGACTGGCCGCTGCTCAACGCGCTACTCAACACCGCATCGGGCGCCACCTGGGTGTCGCTGCACCATGGCGGCGGCGTCGGCATGGGCTTCTCCCAACATGCCGGCATGGTGATCGTCGCCGACGGCACGCCTGAAGCGGCAAAGCGCCTGGAACGCGTGCTGTGGAACGATCCGGCGACCGGCGTCATGCGCCATGCCGATGCCGGCTACGACATCGCCATCGAGTGCGCCAAGGAGCACCAGCTCAACCTGCCGGGCATCCTGGGCTAGAGCATGATGCCGAAAAGTGTGAAACGGTTTTCGGACAACATCATGCTCCATACCAAGAAGACAGAGGCGGATGATTTCAGGTCGAATCGACTTGAAATCATCCGGCTCTAGGCCATGCGCATCCTTCGTGCCGCCGACTACCGCGTCATGCCGTGGAAGAATGGCGGCGGCACGACGACCGAGATCGCGGTTTCGCCAGACGGCGCCGGGCTCGACGATTTCGACTGGCGCATCTCGATGGCCCGCGTCGAAACCAGCGGGCCGTTCTCGAGTTTCGCCGGCATCGACCGGACGCTGTCGGTGCTGGAAGGCGATGGCGTTGTCCTTGACATCGCCGGCCAGCCGCCGGCGCGGCTGACCACGGCCTCAGCGCCGCTCGCCTTTCCGGGCGACGTGCCGACCAGCGCGGCGCTGATCGGCGGTCCGATCACCGATCTCAACGTCATGACTCGCCGTGGCCGCATGGCGCATAAGGTCGAGCGCCGGCCGTTCGCTGGTGAGAATCGCATCGCGCCGCGCGCCGACACGACGTTGGTTCTAGCCGTCGGCGGAAGCTTCGCGCTCTTCACGAACGAGGCGCCGGACCTCGGCCCGCTCGACACGCTGGTCCTCGACCGCGGCAGTCCTGAATTGCGGCTTCGGCCCAAGGGGCAGGGCCTGCTTTTCGTGATCGAACTCGACCGCCTCGCCGCCAACCATTAACGGCTGTTGCCAAACATGATCGCGGCCCGGGCGAATTATCGCCCGGGCCCTTGCATGTATCACGAAAAAGCCTGAATCCTTGCCCTGATCCAACCGGGGCGGAGAGCGAGGGGCGTTCGCCCACGAGCTGTCGAAAGGGCACGCCCCCTGTCGTGGTGCGCAAAACAAACTTTCGGCCAACCAGTCATGCAACCAATTGCAATTGAACCGGTTTTAGGGGCATTGCCGTGGCGGTGACGCCGCATTGCGCCCCGCCTTACGGAATTTTCAATGAACATTCAGACGAACCCGAACAAGATCGAACAGACAAGCGCCGGTTTCCCGGCGGTGACGGAAGCGCCGATACGCTCCAATTTCCTGCCTGAGGACCGGCTGCGCGCCTTGGGCGTCGCTTTGGCCAAGGGCGAGGTCAAGGAACTGTTCGGCCTCGCTCCGTTCGAGTTCCAGGCCCGCATCCGCGACAGCGCCAAGAAGATCCTCGAAGTCTACCGCTCGACCAACGCCGCCCAGGCCAAGGGCGAGACCATCACGCCGGCCGCGCAATGGCTGCTCGACAACAATTACCTGGTCGAGGAGACCATCTTCCAGGTCAAGCGCGACCTGCCGCGCCGCTTCTATCGCCAGCTGCCGACGCTCACGCTTGGCGACGGCACGGTGCTGCCGCGCGCCTTCGTCGTTGCCTGGGGCTATGTCGAGCATTCCGACAGCTCCGTCTCGGCCACCATGTTCAAGGCGATCGTCGAGGGCTTCCAGTCGATCGAGCCGATGAAGATCGGCGAGCTCTGGGCGCTGCCCTCGCTGCTGCGCTTCGTGCTGATCGAGAACCTGCGCCGCATCGCCGTGCGCGTCGATCGCACCAGGCAGATGCGCCACATCGCCAACGAGGTCGCCGACCGCGTTCTGGCGACCGACGACAATGCCGACCGCACCAGGATCCTGTCCAACTACAGCGCCCATGCGCAGGACACCACTTTCGCCACCCAGTTGCTCTACCGCCTGCGCGACGGGTCGCAGAACGCCGGCCGCGCGCTGGAATGGCTGGAAGGCGAGCTCGAAAAGACCGGCTCCGACGCCGAGGAGATCATCATCTCCGAGCATCAGACGCTCTCCAGCGGCAACGTCACCACCGGCAACATCATTCGCGGCCTGCGCCTCATCAACGACGTCGACTGGACGGTCTGGTTCGAGGGCGTCAGCCGCATCGACACGCTGCTGCGTGAAAAGACCGATTTCGCCGACCTCGATTTCTTCTCGCGCGACCAGTACCGCACCGCGATCGAGCAGTTGGCACGCCGCTCGGACCTCTCCGAATACCGCGTCGCCGAAAAGGCGATCGAGCTTGCCGGCCACACGCCCGGCGTCACCGACGCATCCGGCGTGCCGGAAACCGCCGACCCCGCCGTGCACACCGATGTCGGCTTCTTCCTGGTCGGCCCACGCCGGCAGGAACTGGAAAAGGCGATCGGCTACCGGCCGCCTTTCTATGTGACGTTCAAGCGCGGCTTTGCCGGCGCCGGCTGGCTGGGCATCGTCGTGCCCGTCTTCCTGTTGACGGCGCTGCTCTTGGTGCTGTCGGGCAGGGCGCTCGCCAATCTCGGCCTGTCGGTGGAATCGATCACGCTGATGCTGGCGCTGTTCGCCGTGCCGGCCAGCGAAGGCGCGCTGGCCTTCTTCAACACCGTGGTGGCGCTGTTCCTGAAGCCGACTAGGCTTGTGGGCTATGACTACAACAAGCACGGCATCCCGGCCACGGCGCGCACGCTGGTCGTGGTGCCCTCGCTGATCGGCTCGCGCGACGACGTCGAGGAAAACATCCGCAACATCGAGGTCCATCACCTCGCCAACACGGCGGAGGAGATCCATTTCGCGCTGTTGTCGGATTGGCCGGATTCCAAGACCGAGATCGACGCCGCCGACATCGAGATCCTGCAATATGCCCGCGACGAGATCGCCAGGCTCAATGCCCGCTATCCGTCGGAAGGCTCGCCGCGCTTCTATCTCCTGCACCGCCGCCGGCTCTACAACCAGGCGCAGGGCTGCTGGATGGGCTGGGAGCGCAAGCGCGGCAAGCTGCATGAGCTGAACCTTCTCTTGCGCGGCGACAGCGATACCACCTTCCTGCCGCTCGACGTGCCGCTGCCGGAAAAGGTCGTTTATGTGATGACGCTCGACGCCGACACGCGCACCACACGCGATGCTGTTTCGAGCCTGGTCGGCAAGCTCGCCCATCCGCTCAACCGCCCGCATTTCGATCCGGTGAAGCGCGTCGTCAGCGCCGGTTACACCATCCTGCAGCCGCGCATCACCGCTTCGCTCACCAGCGGCGACGACGCCTCCTTCTTCCAGCGCGTCTTCTCGGCCAATCGCGGCCTCGACCCCTATGTCTTCGCCGTATCCGACGTCTACCAGGACGTCTTCGGCGACGGGTCCTTCACCGGCAAGGGCCTCTACCATGTCGACGCCTTCGAGGCGGCGCTGAAGAACCGCATCGACGAAAACACCATCCTCAGCCACGATCTGCTCGAAGGCGCGCTGGCGCGCGCCGCGCTGGTCACCGACGTCGAGCTGGTCGAGGACTATCCGACCCGCTACTCGGTCGACGCCTCGCGCCACCACCGCTGGGCCCGCGGCGATTGGCAGCTGCTCGGCTACATCTTCGACCCGCGCTCCGGCGTGCCTGCGCTGTCGCGCTGGAAGATGGTCGACAATCTGCGCCGCTCGGTCACGCCGATCTTCTGGGTCATGGCCTGCGTCGCCGGCTGGACGCTGCTGCCCTTCACCCAGGCGGCGCAGTGGCAGGCGCTTCTGATCCTCAGCCTGTTCATGGCGCCGACCTTCGACATCGTGAACGGCATCCTGCCCAAGAGCGGCGACCAGACCCCGCGCGGCCATTTCTCCGCCCTGGCGCGCGACACCGTGTTCGGCACAGCGCTTGTGGCGCTCAAGGTGCTCTTGATGGCGCATCTCGCCTGGATGATGGGCGATGCCATCATCCGCACTATCTATCGGCTCTTCGTCAGCCGCCAGAACCTGCTCGAATGGCGCACCGCCTCGCAGGCCGCCAAGAACAGCGGCAGCGATCTCGGCGCCTACTACGGCATGATGTATGGCGCGGTGATCATCGGCGTCGTCGGCCTGGCGATTCCGGTGCTGGCCGATTCCACCGGCGCCTTCGTCGCCTTCTTCTTCGCCATCTTCTGGATCGCTTCGCCCGCCGTCGCCTGCTGGATCAGCCGCTCGGCCGAGACCGAGGACAGGCTGCGCATCTCGAGCGCCGACATCCACGCGCTGCGCACCTTCGCGCGCCGCACCTGGCACTATTTCGAGACCTTCGTCACGCCCGAGCAGCATCATCTGCCGCCGGACAATTTCCAGGAAAGCCCGGCGCCGGTTGTGGCTCCGCGCACCTCGCCGACCAATATCGGCGTCTATCTGCTCTCGGTGGTGTCGGCGCGCGATTTCGGCTGGATCAGCCTGTCGGACGCCATCACCCGCATCGACGCCACGATGACGACCATCGAGAACATGCCGCGCGATCGCGGCCATCTCTACAACTGGTATGACACGACGACGCTGAAGCCGCTCTATCCGCTCTATATCTCCGCGGTCGACAGCGGCAATCTCGCCGGGCATCTGGTCGCGGTGGCGGCGTCCTGCGCCGAATGGGCCGAAGCGCCGTCCGTGCACCTGCAGGGCGATTTCGAAGGCATCATCGACACCGTCACCATCCTCGACGAAAGCCTTGACGAGCTGCCGGACGACCGCCGGCAGCTGCGGCCGCTGCGCCAGCGTCTCGCCGACCGTCTCGACGGCATGCGCCGTGCGGTTGCGACCATCAAGGCGCAGCCCGAGATGGCATCGATCCGTACCATCAACCTTGCCGTGCTGGCGGGCGAGATCCGCAAGCTTGCAACCGCCGTTCACACCGAGGCGGCGTCGCCGAAGAGCGATGTCATTGCCGACTGGGCGGAGCGGCTGGAGGCGACCTGCGAGGCGCATGTGCATGACTCGCACAATGACGAAAGCGCTGTCGCCGCCTTGCGCGCCAAGCTGCTCGCGTTGCGCGAGCGCTGTCGCCGCTATGCCTTCGAGATGGATTTCTCCTTCCTGATGCGGCAGGAGCGCAAGCTTCTGTCGATCGGCTACCGGGTCGAGGACCGCCAGCTCGACGAGAGCTGCTACGACCTTCTCGCCTCCGAGGCGCGGCTCACCAGCCTGTTCGCCATCGCCAAGGGTGACCTGCCGACCGAGCACTGGTTCCGTCTCGGACGGCCGATCGTCGAGATCGGCTTCCAGGGCGCGCTGATGTCCTGGTCGGGCTCGATGTTCGAGTACCTGATGCCGCCGCTGGTCATGAAGGAGCCGCAGGGCTCGATCCTGAACCAGACCAGCAAGCTCATCATCAAGCGCCAGATCCAGTATGCGCGTTCCAAGAACGTGCCCTGGGGCATTTCGGAAGCGGCCTACAACGCCCGCGACCGCGAGCTCACCTACCAGTACACCAATTTCGGCGTGCCCGGCCTCGGCCTGAAGCGCGGCCTTGGCCAGAACACCGTGATCGCGCCCTATGCGACGATCCTGGCCGCGCAGTTCAGCCCACGCGAGGCGGTGCAGAACCTGCAGCGGCTGCGCTCGATCGGCGCGCTTGGCCGCCACGGCTTCTACGACGCGGTCGATTTCACGCCGCAGCGCGTGCCGGAGGGCACCGACCACGCCGTGGTGCAGAACTACATGGCGCACCATTCCGGCATGTCGATCGCCGCTGTCGCCGACGCCATCTTCGAGGGCCGGCTGCGCGAGCGGTTCCACAGCGATCCGGTGATCGAGTCGGCCGAGCTTCTGTTGCAGGAGAAGGCGCCGCGCGACATTCCGACCGCGACCGTCAGGACGGAAGCCGACGAGCGCTCCAAGGACGAGACCGAGACGGAGAGCCCGGACAGCCGCGTCATCCTCGATCCTATCAAGGCGCTGCGGGCAACCAACGTCATGTCCAACGGCCGCTATTCGGTCATGGTCAGCGCGACCGGCTCCGGCTACAGCCGCTTCGGCGAGCTTGCCGTCACCCGCTGGCAGCCGGATCCGAGCGAGGATCGCCTCGGCTCCTATATCTTCCTGCGCGACACCGCGACCGGCGACTGGTGGTCCGCAACCGCCGAGCCGAAGCGCGCCGAGGGCGAACGCGTCCAGACGCTGTTCGGCGACGACAAGGCGAGCTTCACCAAGACCGTGGGATCGTTGCGTTCGGAAGTCGAATGCATGGTCATCTCCGAGGGCAATGGCGAAGGTCGCCGCATCACGCTCTACAATGACGGCGCCACCGACCGGCATATCGAGGTGACCTCCTTCGCCGAGCTGGTGCTCGGCAACGAGGCCTCCGACAACGCCCATCCGGCGTTCTCCAAGATGTTCGTCGAGACCGAGATCGCGCCGAACAACGGCGCGATCTTTGCCACGCGGCGCAAGCGAGACAAGAACGACCCCGACCTCACAATGGTGCATTTCGTCACCGACCCGTCGGGTCCGTCGCGCGATGCCGAGGCCGAGACCGACCGGCGCGCCTTCATCGGCCGTGGCCGCACCATCGCCGATGCCGTCGCCTTCGACCCCGGCGTCAGGCTTTCCGGTAGCCAGGGCTTCACGCTCGATCCCGTGGCGGCACTGCGCCGCCAGGTGCGCGTGCCAGCCAACAAGAAGATCTCGCTGACTTTCTGGACCGCCGTCGGCGCCAATCGCGGCGAGCTCGACGAAGCGATCGCCCGCCTCGACCACCAGGAGAGCTTTGCCCGCCAGGCCATGCTTGCCTGGACGCGCAGCCAGGTGCAGACGCGTCATCTGGGGCTCAGCCTCACCGACGCAGCCAATGTGCAGAAGCTGGCGCGCTACCTGATCTATCCCGATCCGTTCCTGCGCCTGCCGGCGGAATCCATCGCGTCGGGCCTCGGCCGCCAGTCGAGCCTGTGGCCGACCAGCATTTCCGGCGATTTCCCGATCTTCCTCGTACGCATCGGCGACGTCGCCGACCTCGAGATCGTCGCCCAGGCGCTGCGCTTCCAGGAATATATGCGTGCTCGCGGCATGATGATCGACTTCGTCGTCGTCAACGAGCAGGCCTCCTCCTATGTGCAGGACCTGCAGCGCGCCGTGGAGACGCTGTGCGAGAACAGCCGCCTGCGCGGCCGCGAACTCGGACCTCGCCAGCACATCTTCGCGGTGCGTCGCGACCTGATGGATGAGCCGACTTACAAGACCCTGCTGTCGGTGGCGCGCGTCGTGCTGCACACCCGCAACGGCACGATCTTCGATCAGCTCGAACGCGCCGAGACAGCGGCCCTCCAGGCCCGCGACGCCTTGCTTCAGGCGGAAGGCGGCAGCCCGCGCGAGCCCACTCCGCCGCTGCCCTTGCCGGTGCCGGCAAGCCGGGATGGAGGCGACATCGCCGCCGACGGCAGTGGCCTCAGCCTGTGGAACGGCTTCGGCGGCTTCGACGGCGACGGCCGCCACTATGTGACGCGGCTTACCGGACGACGTTCGACGCCGCAGCCCTGGATCAACGTCATCTCCAACGCCTCCTTCGGCTTCCACGTCTCGGCGGAAGGCGCCGGCTTCACCTGGAGCCGCAACAGCCGCGACTACCAGCTGACGCCGTGGTCGAACGACCCGGTGTCGAACCGGCCGGGCGAGGGCTTCTATGTCTTCGACCATGCCAGCGGCAAGGCGTTCTCGCCGATGGCAGCATTGGTTCGCGATCCGTCGATGACCTATGAGACCTGGCACGGCCAGGGCTTTTCCACCTTCCGCTCGAAGCGCGGGCCGCTCTCCATGGACCTGACGCAGGTGGTCGACCCCGTCGATCCGGTGAAGATCACCCGGTTGCGCATTCAGAATTCCGGCTCCGCGCCGGCGCGGCTGCGCGTCTATGCCTATGCCGAATGGGTGCTGGGCGGCCACCGCTCGCGCACCGCGGCGACCATCGTGCCGACGCGGGATGCGGCAACGGGCGCGCTTCTGGCGCAGAACCCCTACGGCCTCGACTTCGGCGAGCGGGTCGCTTTCCTGGCGGCTGCCCATACCGTCCATTCGGTGACCGCTGACCGTAGCGAGTTCATCGGCAGGCATGGCACGACCGAGTATCCGCAAGCCGTGCTAGGCGGGCTCGCGCTCTCGGGTCGGATCGAGGCGGGCGACGATCCCTGCGCGGTTGTCGCCAGTGACATCGACATTCCTGCCGGCGGCGACGTCACGCTGTTCTGGCTGCTCGGCGACGCGGCCACGTCCGCCGAGGCCAGCGCGCTGGTGCAGACCCATCGCGGCAAGGATTTCGACAAGCGCCTGGCCGACAACGAAAAGGCCTGGCGCGGCTTCCTCGACACCATTCAGGTCGAGACGCCCGACGAGGCGATGAACGCCATGGTCAACCACTGGCTGCCTTACCAGGCCGTTGCCTGCCGCATCCGCGCCCGTTCGGCTTTCTACCAGGCGAGCGGCGCTTTCGGCTTCCGCGACCAGTTACAGGATACGCTCGCCCTTCTGGCGCACGACCCGAAGCTGGCGCGCGACCAGATCCTCAATGCCGCGCGCCGGCAGTTCCCGGAAGGCGACGTGCAGCATTGGTGGCTGCCGCGCACCGATGCCGGCGTGCGCACCATGATCTCCGACGACGTCGTCTGGCTGGCGCATGCCACGGCCCGCTATATCGAGGTGACGGGCGACGCCGCGATCCTCAAGGAGCAGTTGCCCTTCATCGACGGCCAGCAGCTCGGCGAGGGCGAGCACGACGCCTTCTTCACGCCGGAGATCACCAAGACCACCGCGCCGCTCTATGAGCATTGCGCGCGGGCGCTCGATCTCGCGATCAAGCGCAGCAGCCCTGCCGGCCTGCCGCTTATCCTCGGCGGCGACTGGAACGACGGCATGAACCGTGTCGGCGAGGGCGGCAAGGGCGAGAGCGTGTGGCTGGGCTGGTTCCTGTTGAAGACGCTCACCGACTTCGCGCCTGTCGCCAAGGGGCAGGGCGACACCAAGCGGGCGCAGGCCTGGACCAAGCACGCGGACGCGCTGAAGCGGGCCTTGGAAAGCACCGCCTGGGACGGCCAGTGGTATCGGCGCGGCAGCTTCGACGACGGCACGCCGCTCGGCTCGCACAATTCGGACGAGTGCAAGATCGACTCCATCGCCCAGTCCTGGAGCGTGCTATCGGGCGAGGGCGATCCCGCGCGCTCGACCACGGCCATGGAGCAGGCAACCGAGATGCTGGTCGATGATGAGCTCAAGATCGTCAAGCTGTTCACCCCGCCCTTCTCGAAAAGCGAGAAGGATCCCGGCTACATCAAGAGCTATCCGCCGGGCGTGCGGGAGAATGGCGGCCAGTACACCCATGCCGCCACCTGGTTCGTGATCGCGCTGGCCGAAATGGGCCGCACCGACGAGGCCTATCGCTGCTTCTCGATGCTGAACCCGGTCAACCATGCTTCGGATGAGGCCGCGGCCGAACACTACCGCGTCGAGCCCTATGTCGTGGCCGCCGACATCTATTCCGGCGAAGGCAAGGGCGGCCGCGGCGGCTGGACCTGGTATACGGGCTCGGCCGGCTGGCTTTACCGCGCCGCGGTGGAGGGCATCCTCGGCATCGAGCGGCGCGGCAAAGAGATCACGTTTAGGCCGAAGCTGCCCGGGCACTGGGACGGCTACGCCGCGACGCTCAAGATGTTCGACGCAGAGGTCAAGCTTCGCGTTATCCGCGACAAAAAGACCAAGTCGATCTCGCTAGAAGTCGACGGCTCCAAGAAAAAATCGGCGTCTTTCGAGCCGAAAGCCGGCGACAAGACTGAGGTCGTCGTCAGGATACCTGCGTAAAATCAAAGGCTTGGCTTGCCGGCCGCGCGTCCCTTGGGATGCGCGGCCAATCGCCGTTTTTTACTTGGCGCGGCTTTTGCGCCCGGTCGCGTGCCTTCCTTTAGGGCAGGCTAAGCAAGCAGCTTGTGATTAAAAATGTGGCAGCGCGGGGCAAGTGCCATTATTTTGCCGCAAGGCTGACATTTCACCTTTTATCTCAAACCGTTAGGTGATCACGCCAGATTTCGTACCGTCGTCATCTTTTGTTCGCTAAATGGGAACGGAAGGGATAGACGACGCATTGTTTCGCGACACATTAACCGGTACGTGTCAAAAAATGGTGCGGTGCACAATACGGGCATTGAGCACTGACAAGAGTTTGGCGGAGTAGCTGAAGTGTCACTTCTGCAGATCTACTTTAGAGCGCTGGGTTATCTGGCGGCCGACAAGAAGCGCGTCGCGCTGATTTGCGGTGCCAACGTCGCGCTCGCGGCGATCGCGATCCTCGAGCCGATCCTGCTGGGTCGGGTGATCGGTGCCATTTCCGAAAAAGGCGCGGTGTTTTCGACGCTCGCCGTCTGGGCAGCCATCGGTGTCTTCAACGTCGTCGCCTTCGTTCTGGTGGCGCGCGGCGCCGATCGCTTCGCCCATGCCCGCCGCTCCGAGGTTCTGTGCCAGTCCTTCGAGCGCGTCATCACCATGCCGCTTGCCTGGCATCACCAGCGCGGCACCTCCAATTCGCTGCACACGCTGCTGCGCGCTGTCGAGACCCTGTTCAGCCTGTGGCTCGAATTCATGCGCGTGCATCTCTCGACCGCCATCGCGCTGGTGCTGCTGGTGCCGACTGCGCTTGCCATGGATGTCCGCATGTCCATCGTGCTGCTTGGCCTCGGCGTGCTTTACGTCGGCATCGGCCGTATCGTCATGCGCCACACCAAGTCGGGGCAGACCGCCGTCGAGCGTCACTACCACACCGTCTTTGCCCATGTGACCGATAGCGTCAGCAACGTCGCCGTCCTGCAGAGCTACAACCGCATCGGCCACGAGACCGCGACGCTGAAGCGCTACGTCAAGGACCTGCTCGACGCGCAGAACCCTGTGCTCGACTGGTGGGCGATCGCCAACGCGCTGAACCGCCTGTCCTCGACCATCTCGATGATGATCGTGCTCTCGATCGGTGCTTATCTCGTCACCCGCGGCCAGCTTCGCGTCGGCGATGTCGTCGCCTTCACTGGCTTTGCCGGAATGCTGATCGCCCGTCTCGACCAGATGTCGGCCTTCACCACCCAGATTTCCGAGGCGCGCGCCAAGCTCGAGGATTTCTATCGCCTAGAGGACTCGGCTGCCGAAACCGCCGAGCCGGACGGCCTGCGCGAGCTCACCAACGTCACCGGCCATGTCCGCTTCGAGGACGTCAGCTTCGAGTTCGCCAATTCGGGCCACGGTATCGAGGACGTCTCCTTCGAGGTCCAGGCAGGCCAGACGGTCGCCATCGTCGGCCCGACCGGCGCCGGCAAGACGACGCTCATCAACCTGTTGCAGCGCGTCTTCACGCCGTCCAGCGGCCGCATCCTGATCGATGGCATCGACACCAAGACGGTGACCCGCAAGTCGCTCCGCCATTCGATCGCCACCGTCTTCCAGGACGCCGGCCTGCTCAACCGCTCGATCGAGGACAACATCCGCGTCGGCCGCGCCGATGCGACCTATGATGAGATCCATGCCGCGGCCGATGCCGCCGCGGCGCAGGACTTCATCCTGTCGAAGAGCGGCGGCTACGACACCGTCGTCGGCGAGCGTGGCGGCCAGCTCTCGGGCGGCGAGCGCCAGCGTATCGCCATTGCCCGCGCCGTGCTGAAGGACGCGCCGATCCTGGTGCTCGACGAGGCGACGAGCGCGCTCGACGTCGAGACCGAGGACCGCGTCAAGGAAGCGATCGACGAGCTGCGCCGGGACCGCACGACCTTCATCATCGCTCACCGCCTGACCACGGTCCGCGACGCCGACCTCGTCGTCTTCATGGACAAGGGCAAGGTGGTCGAGATGGGCGGCTTCACGGAGCTGTCGCTGCGCAATGGCCGCTTCGCCGCCCTGCTGCGCGCCGGCGGCTTGCTCAACGACGAAGAGGTCCGCCGCCTCAGCCGTCCGGTCAACGAAGCGGCTTAAGCTCTTCCCTTCTCGCCTTGTGGGGTGAGAAGCGGTCCGCGCTAGCGGACGAAAAGCCAATTGGTTGGCTTTTCGAGCTTCGAACGCCCTGAGCCTGCGAAGGGCCGGGTGGTGGCCGATCCACCCCGGCCGAGTCCCCGCTGCTCCGCAGCGTCCCGGCGTTCGCCGGCCTTTCATCGTGCCAGTGGCACGATGAATTCGCTACGCGAACC
>NZ_JAIUIM010000024.1:0-98558 GCF_020165615.1 Mesorhizobium sp. BH1-1-5 | reverse complement strand
AGATTAATCTCCCCCTTGCGGGGGAGATTAATCTCGTCACCGCTTTCGCCAACCATCAGCGTCGCAAGGTGAAGCGCCGTCGCTGAACCTGCTAATCTCCCCCTTGCGGGGGAGATGTCCGGCAGGACAGAGGGGGTAAGGATCGCGGCGCTTGAGAATATTCTCTTTCTCGTCACCCCCGTCGCCCCTCGCAACTGTCACCATCTGTCACCAATTATGCGTGTACGTCGATTTCGCGTTGACTCCTCGCTTCTTTCGTTTTACGACTGACGAAAATTGAAATTCGTCAATTATCAAACGAAAGCGCCATGTCCGAAGCCAACATCGTGGCAGACCCCGCCAGACAGGAGAATGTGACCCGCATTCTCGACTGCGCCGAGCGGCTGTTCCGTCACTACGGCTACGGCAAGACCAATGTCGCCGACATCGCCCGCGAGCTCGGCATGTCGCCGGCCAACATCTACCGCTTCTTTGCCTCCAAGGTCGAGATACATCAGGCCGTGTGCGGCCGCATGCTCGGCGCCAGCTACAAGATGGCCTACGAGATCATGCACCTGCCCGTCAGCGCCGAGGAGCGGCTGCGCAGATACATCCATGCCCAGTACAAGATGACGCTCGAGGTCATGCTCGACCAGGAGAAGGTGCATGAGATGGTCATCGTCGCGCTGGAGCGCGACTGGTCCGTCATCGACAAGCATGTCAACAGCATCCACGACCTCTACGCCGAGGTGATCCGCGAGGGCATCGAGGCCGGCGAGTTCAGGCAGCAGGATCCCGAAACGGCCTCGCGCTGCTTCGGCGCTTCGACCGTTATTCTGTGCCACCCGCAGATGGTGGCGCAGTGCCTCGCCAAGACCAACCGGGCGATGCCCGACGAACTTATCAACTACGCCATCAGAGCCTTGAAATAGCCGCCGCCCGCCGGGTGCGGTTTCGACAGATCATCTCCAGTTCGGGAGTGCTAAGGTGTCTTTGTCCAGTTCCATCCTCCGCAGGCTGCCGGCCGCCGGCCTCCCAACCGCCGCCGTCATCGCAGCAGTGCTCGGCCTTGCCGGCTGCAGCCAGGAGAAGGTCGAGGTCGTCCAGGAAGTCGCCCGGCCGGTCAAGGTGGTCGAGATCGGCGAGGCGCAGACCACCCGTCAGCTCGACTATTCCGGTTCGGTGCGCGCCCGCACCGAGATGAATCTCGGCTTCCGCATCGCCGGTAAGGTCACCGAGCGCCTGGTCGATATCGGCCAGCACGTGAATGAGGGCGACGTGCTCGCCCGCGTCGATCCTTCCGATTACGAATTGTCGGTGAAGAGCGCTGCGGCCAGCCTCGATGCCGCCGAGCGCCAGGTCGAGACCGTCGACCTCGCCAGGAAGCGCGCCGAGCAGCTCTATGCCAAGAACTTCGCGCCGAAGTCTCAGCTCGACCAGGCGCGGCTGACCTACGACCAGGCGGTGGCGACGCGCGATGCCGCCCGTTCGACGCTGGCCCAGGCGCAGAATCAGGTTCAATACGCCGATCTGAAAGCCAGCAAGAACGGTATCGTCACCGCCATCTCCGCCGATGTCGGCCAGGTGGTCGCCGCCGGCACGCCGGTCATGACCGTCGCGGTCGATGGCGAGAAGGAAGTGTCGATCGCGGTGCCGGAGATGGACATCGCCGGCTTCAAGCCCGGCAAGGAGGTCAAGGCCAGCTTCTGGTCGGACGAAGGGCTCGCCCTCGACGGCAAGGTCCGCGAGGTCGCCGGCAGCGCCGATCCGCAGTCGCGCACCTTCGCTGTCCGGGTCTCGCTGCCCAACGATCCGCGCGTGCTGCTCGGCATGACCGCCAATGTCCAGGCGATCGTCGGCAGCAAGGCGCAACTCGTGTCGATCCCGCTGACCGCGATGACTGAGAAGGACGGCAAGCAGATCGTCTGGACGGTCGATCGCGCCTCCGACACGGTGCATCCGCGCCAGATCAAGGTCGCCAACTTTACTGCTGACGGCGTCGCCGTGGCAGACGGCCTGAAGCAGGGCGATGTCGTGGTCGCGGCCGGCACGCAGTTCATGACCGAAAACCTGAAGGTCAAGCTTTCAGGCGACGCCCAGCAATCCGCCTCGGCGGATGACGTCGCGACCAGCAGCCTGCACTAACCAGGCGAGATAGACGCCGTTCCCGCTCTCGCTGCGTTGAGCCGCGAGCCGGGGAGGGCATGGGTTCCGGGCGGCGGACGCCCGATCGTGAGATGCCGGCATGTTGGCTTCCCCCGCAGCAGTGCCGCGTCCAGCGCGATTTGCGAGTCTCTCTCCGCTTGAGGGGGCGCGCCGCCCGGAAACCCGATCGAGAAAATTCGTGGGCAGCACGCCTGGCGTGCCTGCCGATCAATTGGACTGGACTTGCGCCATGACCACCACGACCGACAGCAGCGCTGAAAAGCGGCCCTTCAACCTCTCGCGCTGGGCGATCGGACATCCGAGCATCGCCCGCTTCCTGTTCGGGCTGATCATCCTGGCCGGCGCGCTCGGCCTGATGCGCATGGGCCAGAAGGAAGATCCCGACTTCACCTTCCGCGTCATGGTGGTGCAGGCGATCTGGCCGGGCGCCTCGATCCAGGACATGGAAGACCAGGTCGTCAACAAGATCGAGCGCAAGCTGCAGGAAACGCCGCATCTCGATTTCGTGCGCTCCTACACCCGCGCCGGCAGCGCCATCATCACGCTCCAGGTCAAAGGCGACACCAATGCCGAGGAGGTGAAGGACGCCTTCTATCAGGTGCGCAAGAAGGTCGGCGACATTTCAAGCGACTTGCCGCAGGGCCTGCTCGGTCCATATTTCAATGACGAGTTCGGCGACACTTTCATCACGCTGCATTCGATCAGCGGCGACGGCTTCACCTATCCGGAGCTGAAGAAATTCGCCATCCAGGCGCGCGACATGCTGTTGACGACGCCCGGCGTCGAAAAGGCCGTCATCATCGGCGACCAGCCGGAGAAGATCTATATCGACGTCTCGTCCAAGGCGCTGGCCGAGCGCGGCCTGACCATCGTCGACCTGCAGAACGCCGTGAAAGGGCAGAACGCTGTCGACCCGGCGGGCTCGGTCGACACCGGCCTGCGCTCAGTGCGCATCTCGGTCGAGGGCGACGTCACCAAGGCCGCGGATATCCGCGAGCTGAGGCTGCGCTCCGGCAACCAGGTGACGCGCCTCGGCGACATAGCCACCGTCACCTCCGGCCTTCAGGATCCTTATGACAACAAATACCTTTTCAACGGCCATGAGAGCGTCCAGCTCGGCGTCGTCATGGCCAAGGGCTTCAACGTCAGGGACGTCGGCAAGGATGTCGAGGCGACCTACCAGCGCTTCGAGGCGGGGCTGCCCTACGGCGTTTCGGTCGACCAGATCTCCGACCAGCCCCAGGTCGTCAAGGATGCCGTGAACGAGTTCATGGAGGCGCTCGGCGAAGCGCTGCTCATCGTGCTTATCGTGTCGTTCCTGTCGATCGGCTGGCGCTCGGGCCTGGTGATAGCCATCGCCATCCCGCTGGTCTTGGCCGCGACCTTCGCCATCATGTACGAGATCGGCATCGACCTGCAGCGCATCTCGCTCGGCGCGTTGATTATCGCGCTCGGCCTGCTGGTCGATGACGCCATGATCGTCGTCGAGATGATGGAGCGAAAGCTGGAGGAGGGGTTGGTCAAGATCGAGGCGGCGAGCTTTGCCTATACCTCGACAGCTTTCCCGATGCTCACCGGCACGCTGATCACCACGGCGGGCTTCATCCCGGTCGGCTTTGCCGCCTCCACCGCCGGCGAATATGTGCGCACGCTGTTCTACGTCGTCGGCATCGCGCTGATCGTGTCGTGGTTCGTCGCGGTCTATTTCACGCCGTGGCTGGGCTACATGATCCTCAAGCAGCGCAAGCATGCCGGCACCCACCACGATGTCTTCGACACCGGCTTCTACCGCCGCCTGCGCGCCACCGTCACCTGGGCCGTGCGCCACCGCATCATCGTGCTGGTGATGACGCTGGTCACCTTCGCCACCAGCCTGTGGGCCTTCCAGTTCATCCCGCAGAATTTCTTCCCGCAATCCTCGCGTCCGGAAATCCTGGTCGATCTCTGGCTGCCGGAAGGCACCTCGATCAAGGAGGTCGAGAAGCAGGCCAAGGCGTTCGAAGTCAGGATGGCGGACGATCCCGACAAGCACTTCATCGCCACCTATATCGGCGAGGGCGCGCCGCGCTTCTTCCTGCCGCTCGACCAGCAGCTCCGCAATCCCAACTTCGCCCAACTCCTGGTGATGGCCAAGGACGAGCCGGCGCGCGAGCGGCTGATCGTCAAGATGCGCAAGATCCTGGCGCAGGACTTCCCCTCGATCCGCGGCAAGGTCGACCGGCTCTTCCTCGGTCCGCCGACCGGCTGGCCGGTGCAGATGCGCATCATGGGTCCGGACCGCAAGGAGGTGCGCCGCATCGCCGACGAGGTGAAGGCGAAGTTCCAGGCCAACCCGCTGCTCGGCGCCATCCATGACGACTGGCTGGAGCCGGTGCCGGCGATGAAGCTGGTGATCGACCAGGATCGCGCTCGTGCCCTTGGCGTCACCTCGCAGCGCATCCGCCAGATGCTGCAGGCCACCATGTCCGGCGCGCCGCTCGACGACTTCCGCGACGGCGAGGAGACGGTCTCCATCGTCGCCCGCGAACCGGACGCGACCCGCCATCTCTTGTCCTCGGTCGACTCGGTCTACATCCCGACCGACTTCGGCGGCTCGGTGCCGCTGTCGCAGGTGGCCAAGGTCGTACCTGTCATGGAGCAGGGCATCGAATGGCGGCGCGACCGCCTGCCGACGATCAGCGTGCGCGCCACGCTGCCGGATGGCGTGCAGTCGAACGACGTCGTCACCAAGATGTACAACGACATGAAGGACCTGCGCGCCGGCCTTGCGCCCGGCTACAAGGTCGAGATCCAGGGCGGCGCCGAGGATTCGGCCGAAAGCCAGGCCTCGATCGCCGCCAAGGCGCCGATCATGCTCGCCATCATCGTCGTGCTCCTGATGGTCCAGCTGCAGCATTTCGGCAAATCGATGCTGGTCCTGGCCACCGGTCCGCTGGGCATCATCGGCGCCGCCGCGGCACTTCTGATCAGCGGTGCGCCGTTCGGCTTCGTCGCCATCCTCGGTGTCATCGCGCTGCTCGGCATCATCATGCGCAACTCGATCATCCTGGTCGACCAGATCGACCAGGATATTGCGGCCGGCATGGAGCGATCGGAAGCGATCGTGGGTGCAGCCGTGCGCCGCTTCAGGCCGATCATGCTGACAGCGCTGACCGCGGTCCTGGCGCTGATCCCGATCTCGCGCGCCGTGTTCTGGGGTCCGCTCGCCTACGCCATGATGGGCGGCATTCTCGTCGCCACCGTGCTCACCATCCTGGTGCTGCCTGCCGGCTACGCCCTGTTCTTCGGCCGCGCGCCCAAGAAGGCCAGGACCGACGAGCAATCGCCCGAGCCGGAGAAGGTCGAAGGCATCGAAAGACCGCAGCTGGCCTTGGCTGCGGAATAGAAATAGACGTGGCAACCTGGATCATCCGCCGTCGGTGAAAGCCGGTGGCGGATGATCCGCATCCAGGGGTCTCGCCGGGCGAAAAATGCTCCGCGGCGAGGCTTTCGCAAAACAGAATTCCTTTTCTCTGGCTCGACGCGGGCCGATCCTGCGCGGAATATCGGAGCGACAACGCTCGTCATCGCTGGATCATCCCCATGTCAGAAAAACGGCAATTGCGACTCGGCGCCTTCATGCGTCCCGTCAGTCTTCACACCGGCGCCTGGCGCTATCCGGGCGCTTATCCCGACGCCAATTTCAACTTCGCGCATCTGAAGCGTTTTGCCCAAACGCTCGAGGCCGCGAAATTCGACGCCTTCTTCATGGCTGACCACCTGGCCGTGCTCAACATGCCGATCGAGGCGCTGCGGCGCAGCCACACGGTCACCTCCTTCGAGCCGTTCACGCTGCTGTCGGCGCTCGCCGCCGTCACCGATCATATCGGCCTTGTCGCAACCGCATCGACCACCTTCGACGCGCCCTATCATATTGCGCGGCGCTTCGCGTCGCTCGACCATATCAGCGGCGGCCGCGCCGGCTGGAACATCGTCACCACCTCCAATCCCGACGCCGCGCTCAACTTCGGCCTCGACGAGCATGTCGAGCACGACGAGCGCTACCACCGGGCGCGCGAGTTCTACGATGTCGTGACCGGGCTGTGGGACAGCTTTGCCGACGACGCCTTCATCCGTGACGCGGAGAGCGGGCTCTATTTCGATACATCGAAACTGCATGTGCTCGACCACAAGGGCGAGCATCTGTCGGTGCGCGGCCCGCTCAACATCGCGCGGCCGGTGCAGGGCTGGCCGGTCATCGTCCAGGCCGGCGCGTCCGACGCCGGACGCCAACTGGCCGCTGAAACCGCCGAGGTGATCTTCGCGGCACCGTCCGACCTCTTGGCCGGGCAGCGTTTCTTTGCCGACGTCAAAGGCCGCACGGAAAAGCTCGGCCGTTCGCGCGACGATATCAAGATCCTGCCTGGAGCCTTCGTCGTCGTCGGCGATAGCGTCGAGGAGGCGCGAGCCAAACGCGCCAAGCTCGACAGCCTCGTCTACTACGAGAGCGGCATCGCCTCGCTGTCGATCGCTCTCGGCCACGATGCCTCCAGCTTCGATCCCGACGGTCCGCTGCCGGACGTGCCGGACACCAATGCCTCGAAAAGCAGCCGCGAGCGCGTCATCGAGTTGGCGAGAAAAGAGAGCCTCACTGTTCGCCAGCTCGCCCAGCGACTCGGCGGCTATTCGGGCCTGGCCTTCGTCGGCACACCCATGACCATCGCCGACGAGATGGAGGAATGGCTGCTCACCGGTGGTTCCGATGGCTTCAATGTCATGTTTCCCTACCTGCCCGCCGGCCTGGATGATTTCGCCGAAAAGGTCGTGCCCGAGCTGCAGCGGCGCGGGATATTCAGGCGTGAGTATGAAGGATCGACGCTGCGCGAGAATCTCGGCCTGACGCGGCCGCCGAACCGGTTTTTCGAAGAGCCGGCGGTCCGCAAGGTGGGCTGATCCAAATGAAACGGGCGCGCCGGAGCGCGCCCGTTTCCTTTCAGGTTGCCGTGTCAGATGACGAACACCCAGTTGGCGATCAGCATCACCACCACGCCGGCGATCAGTGTCAGGTAAGGCAGCATGCCGGCCTTCTTGACCGAGAGGTCGGCTCCCGCCATGCCGAGGTCGGCCAGCATGTGCTCGGGGAACTTGCCCTTGTCCTGGAAGTAGTGGCGGAAGCAGAACACCGGGATGATCAAGGCCGCCGTGATCAGGCCGGCCCACAGCGCCATCGGGTTCCACACCTTGGCGCCGGCGCCCATGAAGATCGCGTTGACATAGGCGAAGATGGCGCCGATGCCGAGCAGCCAGGTCGGCGCCTTCCAGGGACGGTTGATGTGGCCGTTGTCGATGCGGTGGATCCAGCCGGCATTGAGGTTGAGGAAGTTGAAGATGATGTAGCCGCAGTTCGACACGGCGAGGATGAAGAAGAAGCTCGTCGCGTCGGCCGAGGCGATGGCCAGCACGACCAGGTTGAAGCAGAGGTCGGTCCACATGGCCCGCGTCGGCGCGCCATGCTCGTTGACGTGGCTGAGATAGCGCGGCAGCCAGCCGTCGACCGAGCCCTGGTAGAGCGTGCGCGAGGAGCCGGCCATCGCCGTCATGATGCAGAGCACCAGCGCCAGGATCATCAGCATGACCAGCAGGCTGTGGATCAGCCTGCCGCCGCCGACCATGCCGGCCAGCGCGTCTGCGACGCCCGAGCCGTCGACGATCGGCGTCGCCAGCATGCCGTTCAGGCCCAGCACGCCCTGGAAGGTGAAGGGCACCAGGATGAACAAGAGCATGCAAAGCAGGCCGGAGTAGAAGATCGCCTTGAAGGTGTCGGTGCCGGGGTTCTTGAATTCCGACGTGTAGCAGACCGCGGTTTCGAAGCCGTAGGTCGACCATGCGGCGATGAACATGCCGCCGAGCGCCAGCGTCCAGCCGGCAATGTTCCACGAGCCGGGATCGGGCGCATAAGCGGCGGCCAGCGGCACCAGCGGCGAGAAATTCGCCCAGTCGATCTGGCCGGTGAAGATCGGCACGACACCGACGATCAGCATCGGGATGATGACGAGCAGGCCGATATATTTCTGCACACTGGCCGTGCCGAGGATGCCGCGATGCTGGATCGAGAAGATGATCAGCATCAGCACCGCGCCGATGAAGAAGGTGGCGTTGAAGGTGAACGACACCGGGCCAAGCGTGTGGCCCCACAGCGACCATGTGCGGATCGCCGGCGTCGCTGCGGTCGTGACGGCGGCGATCGCATCGGCGGGAGCGGTTCCGGCATGCGCGGCGATGTAGGCGGCCACCTCCGGCGAGGTGTCGGTGAAGATTGGCACCGGCGCCAGCGCGTTGAGGATATAGGCGGCGGCGATGGAGCAGCCGAGCGACAGCACCGGCGTCCAAGCGAACCAGTTGCACCACACCGACAGCGGCGCGATGAATTTCGAGTAGCGCAGCCATGCCGTGGCGCCGTAGATCGAGGCACCACCCGACTTGTTCGGGAACAGGCCGGCGATCTCGGCATAGGTGAAGGACTGCAGGAAACCCATGATCATGGACACCGTCCAGATCAGGAAGGCGAGCTTTCCTGTCGTGCCGGCAATGCCGCCGATCGAGAACAGGACCAGTGCCGGAACACCGCTTGCCACCCAGAAGGCGCCACGCCAGTCGATGTGCCTGAGCAGCTTGCTCTCGGCAGGCTGCTCCAGGGCCGTGCTTATCGTGCTCATATCTTGTGTCTACCCCTTTTTCTGTTCCCCGCCGGCGACGCTTCGGCCTTCGCGAAGCTTGCTCCCCGGCAATCACCGTCGACCCGTCGTGTTTCCACTCAGTCGTATTTTTTTCTTAAGAGTGAAGATTGATCCGACGCGCTTTCGCGTCAAGCGTTTTGTGAATGTCATGCACATCACGCTTGCGAAACATCGATCCGATCGCCGCCGGTGGCGGCCGGCGACGGTCGGACATCGCCTTGGGAGGCGTATCGGGGACGGGACTTTTCAGGAGCGCGGCTTGGTCTTTTGCGGATCGTAATGGGCGAAGGCCACGACGCGCGCGGGCAGTCGCTTGGCCTGACCGTCGAGTTTGCCGATCTCGACCTCCGTGCCAATCTCGGCATGGGTGACGTCGAGTCTTGCCAGCGCGATGGTCTTGCAGAGCACCGGCGAGCGCATGCCTGAGGTGACGACGCCGATCTGGGCGCGGCCGACATGCACGCAGTCGCCGTGGCCGACGGCCACGTTGGCATCGATGTCGAGCCCGACGAGCTTGTACTGCGGGTGCTCCTTGCGCCGGATCAGCGCGTCGCGGCCGACAAAATCGTCGGCCTTGGTCTTCAGCGGCACGGTGAAGCCGATGCCGGCCTCGAACGGATCGGTCTGGTCGGAGAATTCGTAGCCGGCGAAGATCAGTCCGGCCTCGATACGCACCATGTCGAGCGCCTGCAGGCCCATCGGCTTCAGCCCGTGCGGCTGTCCGGCTTCCCAAATCGCGTCGAACACCTTTTCGGCGTCGCGCGGATGGCACCAGATCTCGTAGCCGAGCTCGCCCGTATAGCCGGTGCGCGAGACCACGACCGGAACCCCGTTGCCGCCGCCGATACGCGCCACCGCGAAGCGGAACCATTCGAGCTCGCCGATCGAGGGCTGCACCGGCGAGGTCCAGACGACTTCATTCAAAATGTCGCGGCTCTTGGGGCCTTGCACGGCGATGTTGTGCATCTGGTCGGTGGAGGAGCGCACCAGCACGTTGAGGCCGAGTTTCTTGGCGGTCTCGCGCAGCCACTCGCCGGAAAGATCGTCGCCGCCGACCCAGCGGAAATTGTCCTTGCCGAGCCTGAGCAGCGTGCCGTCGTCGATCATGCCGCCATGCTCGTAGCACATCGCCGTATAGACGACCTGGCCGACGCCGAGCTTCTTGACGTCGCGGGTCAGCGTGTATTGCAGCAGCGCTTCGGCATCCGGCCCGGTGACCTCGAACTTGCGCAGCGGCGACAGGTCCATGATCACGGCGTCCTGCCGGCAGGCCCAGTATTCGGCGATAGGCCCTTCCTTGGCGAAGGAATTGGCGAGCCAATAGCCCCTGTATTCGACGAAGTCGCGCGTGTGCTTGGCAAAGCTCGAATGAAAGGCTGTCTCGCGGGTCATTTTCGGTTCCGAGTCGGGCTTCATGCGTCTGGCGATCGCTCGCGAAAATTTGTGCTGGCCGGAATAGCTGCGCACATGGATGTCGGTGAGGTCCCAGCCATTGGCGGGCGTGGTGTCGTCGGGGCAGGCCGAGGACACGCAGACGATGTCGGTCAGCGCGCGCAAGAGCACATAATCGCCCGGCCGCGACCACGGCTCGTCCGACACCATCACGCCATGCGCGTCGATCGCTGTGTTGAAGAAGAAGTTGATCGCCATCCAGCCGGCGCGGGGCGTCACGCCCTTGTCCGAGAGCGCCTTGTTGAAATTCTCCGAGCAGTTGGTGTGACCGGGATAGCCGATGTCGTCGTAATATTTGGCGGCGCAGGCGAGCGCGAAAGCGTCGTGCCGGCCGCATGTGTCCTGCACCACCTCGACCAGCGGCTCCATGTCCTGGTCATAATATTTCGAATGCAGCCCGGGCATCGGATAGGCCGAGCCCATCAGCGTGCGCGTCGTCGTCACGTCGAGCGGCAGGTCGCGGCCCTTGTCCAGCTTGCGCGCCGAAAAGCACTGGAAGTCGGTGCATTGCCGGCCGTCGACGTCGATGATCTGCAGGTAGTCGCCGGCCTTGACGAAATAGGATTCGGCGGTCGCGGACCTCACGCGAAGATCGAGCACGGGATCGGCGAGCGGATCGGCGAGTTGCCCTCTCGTCTTCAGCCGGATCGTGACGCGGCGCACCATAACGGTCAGGGGCGTCGCGGTGTTGTGACCGTCGACCAGCATCGGCCCGCCGGGCGCCGCGATCAGCAATGCGCCCTCGCGCTGGGCCGCAAAACTCTGCTCGGTGCCGGCGGGCGTCGCGCCGCCGAACACGCGCACGGCCTTCGGCTGGTCGAGCTGTACCTTGCGGCGCTCAAGGCTGAGCCGCAGCGCTGCGAGGCTGTCGTCGCCTTCGGCAAGCAGCGCCTTTATGCCGGCGGCATTGCTGTTCGAGCGCTCGCCGAAAATGCCGGGATCGCTGACCCCGGACTTGTCCCAGGCCAGCAATTCACAAGGCTGGCCGCCCTCGACATTCGTCACGCTGACGCTGTCGCCGGCCTCGACGTCGATCAGCACGGCGCCATTGCCTTGCACGGTATAGCGCTCCATGCCCGGCGGCAGGCTGATCTCGCCCGGCCTCAGGATCAGGCTCGGACGCGGCGGTCCAGACAGGACGGCAGGGTAGGGCGACTGGCTCATCTCAAACCCTCCTCCGAGCGAGAAACAAGTTTGCCTAAGGGTAAAATTATTTTCGCTGAGAGAATAGCAGGGCAATAGCATTTGGCAAGGCGGGAGGCGCTGACTTCCCCTTCTCCCCTTGTGGGAGAAGGTGGATCGGCGCGTTAGCGCCGAGACGAATGAGGGGTGTTCCAGCGGAGTGAGAGGTTGGCGTTTCCTGGAGCACCCCTCATCCGTCGCCTACGGCGACACCTTCTCCCGCAAGGGGAGAAGGGAAAGGCGCACTGCTACGCCAACTCCTCGGAATGGCCGATCGTCGCGCCATACTCCGCGGCCGAGTCCAGAATCGTGTGCCACAGGCTCTCGGCGAAAGTCGCGAACACCAGCAGGTTGAACACTGACTGTCTATCCGCCCGATCCTTGCCGCGCCACAGCGTGACGCTGGTGTGATCCATCGAGGTCGCCGCCGCCGCGCCGACTGCGAACACATCAGGATGCAGGTCGATTGACGACAGCTTGGCGAGCATCGCGCACGCCTTCTCGCCGGAGACGCTGATCAGCGCCCGCGCATGCGATTGGTCGGACAGCGAAGCCGAACCGGCAAAGGCGGGAGCCAGGCTTTCCATCGTGTGCTTGCCGCCCTTGGACAGCACCAGGAACTGGTCCGGCCCCGACCAGATCAGCGTCGCGTCGGCCGTGTCGACCGCCTTGGGCGTTTCCGGCGCGGCGACGCCGAACTGTGCCTTCGCTGCCTTGGCCATCTCCCCGGCCTTGCCACGCCGCGCCATCACCTGCACGAGGCCGAAATCGCGGATTTCGGTGAGCGACACGCCGGCTTCGCCTTGCGCGCCATAAGGTCCACTGGTCAGCGCGCGGTCGAGCGGGCTGCGGATATCCCAGGAAAAATCAGCCACGCTGACGCCCTCCATCCGGATCGTAGAAGACGGAATTGCAGAGCTCGACATCATAGTCCTCGCCGCGCAGCGGATCATGCGCGCGCACGACCTCGCCGATGCGCTCGCGGCCGCGCTCGACAAGGCCGAGCCCGATCCACTGGTCGAGCACCGGCGAGAAGCATACCGAGGTGACATAGCCCTGGTCGTTGCCGGGGCCGGGTGTTTCCTCCTTCGGGATGATATGCGCGCCGGAGCGCAAGCGGCGTGCCTTGTCGGTCGGCTTGATGCCGACGACCACCTGCCGGTTCGGCGCGACCAGCGCCTCGCGGCCGGCCATGACGCGGCCGATGAAATCCTTCTTGGTCGACATCATCTTGCCGAGGCCGAGATCGCCCGCCGTGGTCGTGCCGTTGAGTTCCGGTCCGGCGACATGGCCCTTTTCGATGCGCATCACGCCGAGCGCCTCGGTGCCGTAGGGCGTCACGCCGAACGGCTTGCCGGCAATCATCAGGTTGCGCGCCATGGCTTCGCCGTAGCGCGCCGGCACCGAAATCTCGAACGCCATCTCGCCGGAGAAGGAGATGCGGAACAGCCTGGCCTTCAGGCCGCCGCGCAGTTTGACCTCGCGCGCGCCCATGAACGGGAAGCCTTCGTTCGACAGGTCCTCGGCCGGGTCGACGATCTCCTTGAGCAGATCGCGGGTCTTCGGCCCGGCGATCGAGAACTGCGCCCACTGGTCTGAGACCGAGGTGAGCTGCACGTCGAGTTCGGGGAACAGCACCTGGCGGCAGAATTCCAGATGCTGCATCACCAGCCCGGCCTTGGCCGTCGTGGTGGTCAGGAAATAATGGTCCTCGGCCAGTCGCGAGGTCGTGCCGTCGTCATAAACGATGCCGTCCTCGCGCAGCATCAGCCCGTAGCGCGCCTTGCCGACGGCGAGGCTGGAGAAGGCGTTGATGTAGACGCGATCGAGGAAGGCACCGGCATCGGGCCCGTGCACGTCGATCTTGCCGAGCGTCGAGACATCGCAGAAGCCGACGCCTGAGCGCACCGTTTTGACCTCGCGGGTGACCGATTCCAGCCAGTCCTTCTCGCCGGCGCGCGGATACCACTGCGCGCGCTTCCAGAGACCCGTGTCGACGAAGATGGCGCCCTGTTCGGCCGCCCAGTGATGCGATGGCGTCAGCCGCGTCGCGTGGAAATTCTCGTCGCGGTGATGGCCGGCGAAGGCGCCGATGGCGACCGGCACATAGGGCGGCCGATAGATCGTCGTGCCCGTCTCCGGGATCGATTTGCCGCTGACGGCGGCCATGATGGCGAGACCGGCGACATTCGATGTCTTGCCTTGGTCGGTCGCCATGCCGAGCGTCGTGTAACGCTTCAGATGCTCGACCGATTGAAAACCTTCGCGCTGCGCCAGCTCGACGTCGGAAGCGGTGACGTCGTGCTGCTGGTCGACGAAGGCCTTGCCCTTGCCGGCGACATGCCAGAGGGGGGTGATCGAAAAGGCTTCGTCGTCGGCGACAGGCATCGATCCGATATTGCCGCTGCGTCCGGCATCGCGTGCCGCGGCGGCGCCGGCTTCGAACCCTTCGCGCAGGCCCGCGCCAAGCCCGAAGGCGCCGTTGGCCGCACCCGCGGCGACCATGCCGGGCGGTGCGCCGTCCGGCACGAAGGCTGCGATGTCGTCGCGCCATTTCGGCCGGCCGCGATGGTAGGAGGTGAGGCCGACCGCCGGGTTCCAGCCGCCTGAGACGGCAAGCCCGTCGGCCTCGACCTCGGCGCGCGCGCCGCCGGTCAGCGACACGGAAATCTTGCGCACCCCGCCCTTGCCGCCATCGACGCCGGCAACCGCGCCATGCAGCACCGGGAAGCCGCCCTTGCTGGCAAGCGAGCGATGCGCCGGCGAAACATCCGGCCGCGCGTCGATCACCGCCGCCACCTGCAGTCCGGCGGCAATCGCCGTCTCGGCCGTGCGCCAGCCATCCTCGTTGTTGGTGAAGAGCGCGATGCGCCTGGACGGTGTGGCGGCGTAGCGGTTGATATAGCTGCGCATGGCCGACGCCATCATCACGCCGGGCGTGTCGTTGCCGGCAAAGACGATGGGACGTTCGATCGAGCCGGCGGCGACCACGCAGCGCCTGGCCACAATGCGCCATAGACGCTGGCGCACCTGATGCTCGGGCGGTGTTGGCAGATGGTCGTTGACGCGCTCGATCGCGCCATAGGTGCCGCCATCATAGACGCCGAACAAAGTCGTGCGCGTCATGATGCGCACATCCGGCATCGCCGTCAGCTCGGCAACCGCGCGCGCAACCCATTCGGCGGCCGGCAATCCGTCGATCGTGTCGCCATCGGCCAGCAGCCGCCCGCCAAGAACGAAATCCTCCTCGCACAGGATGACGCGCGCGCCGCTGCGTGCGGCGGCAAGGGCAGCCGCCAGGCCCGCCGGGCCGGAGCCCGCGATCACCACGTCGCAATGCGCCCACGCCTTTTCGTAGTGGTCGGGGTCGGGGACCTGCGCGGCGCGGCCGAGGCCGGCGGCGCGGCGGATCGCCGGCTCGTAGATCGCTTCCCAGAACTTCGCCGGCCACATGAAGGTCTTGTAGTAGAACCCGGCGACGAAGATCGGCGCGAACAGCTGGTTGACAGACATCACGTCGAAATTGAGCGACGGCCAGCGGTTCTGGCTGGCGGCTTCCAGGCCCTCATAAAGCTCGGCCGTCGTCGCCTTTGTGTTCGCCTCGCGCCTTGCGCCGCTGCGCAATTCGACCAGCGCGTTCGGCTCTTCCGACCCGGCGGTCAGGATGCCACGCGGCCGATGATATTTGAAAGAGCGGCCGACGAGCTTGACTCCGTTGGCAACCAGCGCGGAGGCCAGCGTGTCGCCCTTGAAGCCCGAAAAAGTCTTGCCGTCGAAACGGAAATTGAGCGCGGTCGAGCGGTCGATGAGACCGCCATTATTCAGTCGGTTTGTCTGATCGCCGGCCATCACGCGCCAACCTTGGCGGCGCCGGCGCCCGCCGCCGGCTCGACGGCCGAAATCTCATGCGTCAGCGTGTTGCGGGTGACCTTCAGCCAGGCTCGGCAGCCGCCGCCATGGTACCAATGCTCGCTCATTACGCCGGCGACGTTGTCGCGCAGATAGACGTAGTCGTAGACAGCCTCCTCGCCGGCATCGGCCGCTGGGCGTTGCGGCTTGGCGTCGCCGAGATAGGTGAACTCGCCGAGTTCGCGTTCGCCGCAGAAGGGACAGACTATGCGCATGACAGGGCCTTCAGTGCAGGTTCGGTTGGGCGCCCTGGCCCTTCTCGTCGATCATGGCGCCGCGCTGGAAGCGGTCGAGGCGGAACAGCGCGGCTTCCTTGTGCGATTGATCGCGGGCGATGAGATGGGCAAAGACCAAGCCTGAGCCCGGCGTCGCCTTGAAGCCGCCATAGCACCAGCCGGCATTGATGTAGAGGCCGTCGATCGGGCTCTTGTCGATGATCGGCGTGCCGTCCATCGACATGTCCATGATGCCGCCCCACTGGCGCAGCAGCCGTACACGGCCGATCATCGGGATCAGCGCCATGCCGCCCTCGCAGACATCTTCCATGACCGGCAGATTGCCGCGCTGGGCATAGGAATTGTAGCCGTCTATGTCGCCGCCGAAGACAAGGCCGCCCTTGTCCGACTGACTGACATAGAAATGCCCGGCGCCGAAGGTCATCACGCCGGGGATCAGCGGCTTGATCGCTTCGGAGACGAAGGCCTGAAGCACATGGCTTTCGATTGGCAGTCGAAGACCCGCCATCGCCGCGACGCGCGAGGAAGAACCCGCCACCGCCATGCCGACCTTGCCGGCGCCGATCTTGCCGCGCGAGGTCTCGACGCCGGTGACCTTGCCGCTGGCGTCGCGCGTGAAGCCGGTGACCTCGCAATTCTGGATGATATCGACGCCGAGTTCGCTCGCCGCATGCGCGTAGCCCCAGACCACGGCATCATGCCGCGCTGTGCCGCCCCGTCGCTGCAGCAGCCCGCCCTGCACGGGGAAGCGCGCATTGTCGAAATTCAGGAACGGCAGCATCTTTCGCAGCGCTGCCTGATCGAGCAGCTCGGCGTCGATGCCGTTGATGCGCATCGTGTTGCCGCGCCGCGCGAAAGCGTCGCGCTGCGCGTCGGAGTGGTAGAGGTTGAGCACGCCGCGCTGGCTGACCATCGCGTTGTAGTTGAGGTCCTGCTCCATCTTCTCCCACAGCTTCATCGACAATTCGTAGAAGCCGGTGTTGCCGGGCAGGCCGTAATTGGAGCGGATGATGGTGGTGTTGCGGCCGGCATTGCCGGAACCGATCCAGCCCTTTTCCAGCACCGCGACGTTGCGGATACCGAACTCGCTGGCGAGGAACCAGGCGGTGGCGAGACCATGGCCGCCGCCGCCGATGATCACCACATCGTAGCGATCCTTGGGCGCCGCGTCGCGCCAGGTCGGCTGCCAGTTCTTGTGGCCGGAAAGGGCGGCGCGGGCGAGCGAGAAGATCGAATATTTCATGAAATCATTCCAAGGCCGCTCGCCCCGCTAGAGCATGATGCCGAAAAGTGTGACGCGGTTTTCGGACGACATCATGCTCCACTACAGGACCGTCAGATATCCAGCGTGTGGTCGCGCTCCCACTGCGTGAAGTGCGAAGCATAGGAATTCCATTCCTGGTGCTTCAGCTTTAGATATGCCGACGAGAATTCCTCACCCAGCGCCGCCTTGAGCGATTTGTCCTTGTCGAACTCGCGCAGCGCATCGAGCAGGTTGAGCGGCAGTTTCGGCGCGCCCTTCACGGTATGGCCGTACTGGTACATGTCGATATCGTAGCGCTTGCCGGGATCCGCCTTGGAGCGGATGCCGTCGAGGCCGGCGGCGATGATCACGGCTTGCAACAGATAAGGGTTGGCGGCGCCGTCCGGCAGGCGCAGCTCGAAGCGGCCGGGGCCGGGCACGCGCACCATGTGGGTGCGGTTGTTGCCGGTCCAGGTCACCGTGTTCGGCGCCCAGGTCGCGCCCGAGATGGTGCGCGGCGCGTTGATGCGCTTGTAGGAATTGACCGTCGGGTTGGTGATCGCGGCCAAGGCCGAGGCGTGCTTCATGATGCCGCCGAGGAAGTTCTTGCCCTTGGCGGAGAGGCCGAGCTCCATCGAATTGTCGGCGAAGACGTTGGTCTTGCCGGCCTTGTCCCAAACCGAGATATGGGCATGGCAGCCATTGCCGGTCAGGCCCTGGAAGGGCTTCGGCATGAAGGTCGCGCGCAGGCCATGCTTTTCTGCGATCGACTTGACCATGAATTTGAAGAAGGAGTGCTTGTCGGCGGTCGGCAGCGCGTCGTCGAACCTCCAGTTCATCTCGAACTGGCCGTTGGCATCCTCATGGTCGTTCTGATACGGGCCCCAGCCAAGCGCCAGCATATGGTCGCAGATCTCGGCGATCACGTCATAGCGGCGCATCACCGCCTGCTGGTCGTAGCAGGGTTTCGAGGCCGTGTCGTACTGGTCGGAGATCACGCTGCCGTCGGGCGAGATCAGGAAGAACTCGGCCTCGACGCCGGTCTTGACGTGCATGCCCTCGGCCGCAGCCTCCGCGATCACCCGCTTCAGCGTGTTGCGCGGCGCCTGGTCGACCTCCTTGTCGTCCATGATGCAGTTGGCCGCCACCCAGGCGACGTCCTTCTTCCACGGCAACTGGATCACCGAATCCGGATCCGGCACCGCCAGCATGTCCGGATGCGCCGGCGTCAGGTCGAGCCATGTCGCGAAACCGGCAAAGCCGGCACCTTCCTTCTGCATGTCGGCGATCGCCTGCGCCGGCACCAGCTTGGCGCGCTGGCCGCTGAACAGGTCGGTGTAGGAGATCATGAAATATTTGACGCCGTTCTCCTTGGCGAATGCGGCGAGATCGTTCCCCATTTATGTAGTTCCCTCGCTTATGTATTTCGGATGCTGCCTGGAGCGGAGGACCCGCTCCAGCTATTTGCCTTGACGCAACTCCGGGCAGAGTTGTCCTAGAAGCCGTTCCTCCCCGGTATCCAGTTGGTGCCGGCCAAAGGCACGCCGGCCATGGCGGCCGCCTCGATCGAGAGCGCGACGAGATCCTCGGGCTCGAGATTGTGCAGGCTGTTCTTGCCGCAGGCGCGGGCAATCGTCTGCGCTTCGAGCGTCATCACCTTGAGGTAGTTCGCCAGCCGCCGTCCGGCCGCGATCGGGTCGACCCGCTTCATCAGCTCGGGGTCCTGCGTGGTGATGCCGGCCGGGTCGCGGCCCTCATGCCAGTCGTCATAGGCGCCGGCGGTGCTGCCGAGCGCGTTGTACTCCGCCTCCCACCGGGGGTCGTTGTCGCCCAGCGCGACGAGTGCCGCCGTGCCGATCGAGACCGCGTCGACGCCGAGCGCCAGCGCCTTGGCGACATCGGCGCCGTTGCGGATGCCGCCGGAGACGATCAACTGCACCTTGCGGTGCATGCCGAGGTCCTGCAGCGCCTGCACCGCCGGCCTGATGCAGGCAAGCGTCGGCTGGCCGACATTCTCGATGAACACTTCCTGGGTCGCGGCGGTGCCGCCCTGCATGCCGTCGACCACCACGACGTCGGCGCCGGCCTTCACCGCCAGTGCCGTATCATAGTAGGGGCGGGCGCCGCCGACCTTGACGTAGATCGGCTTCTCCCAGTCGGTGATCTCGCGCAGTTCGAGGATCTTGATCTCGAGATCGTCCGGCCCGGTCCAGTCGGGATGGCGCGAGGCCGAGCGCTGGTCGATGCCCTTGGGCAGCGTGCGCATCTCGGCGACGCGGTCGGATATCTTCTGGCCGAGCAGCATGCCGCCGCCGCCCGGCTTGGCGCCCTGGCCGACGACCACTTCGATGGCATCGGCGCGGCGCAGGTCGCGCGGGTTCATGCCGTAGCGCGATGGCAGATACTGATAGACCAGCTGCTTGGAATGGCCGCGCTCTTCCTCGGTCATGCCGCCGTCGCCGGTGGTGGTCGAGGTGCCGGACAGCGTGGCGCCACGCCCCAGGGCCTCCTTGGCCGGGCCGGAGAGAGAACCGAAACTCATGCCGGCGATGGTGATCGGGATCTTCAGCTCGATCGGCTTCCTGGCATGGCGCGAGCCGAGCACCACCGAGGTGTCGCAGCGCTCGCGATAGCCTTCGAGCGGATAGCGCGAGATCGACGCGCCGAGGAACAGAAGGTCGTCGAAATGCGGCAGCTTGCGCTTGGCGCCGGCGCCGCGGATGTCATAGATGCCGGTCGCGGCCGCGCGGCGGATTTCGGAAAGCGTGTAGTCGTCGAAGGTCGCGGATTTGCGCGGCGTCGTCGGCGGGTTGCGGTAGGTCATCTTGCCTCAATACGCGTCGGCGTTATCGATGTTGAAATTGTAGAGCTTGCGGGCCGAGCCGTAGCGCTTGAACTCCGACGCCTTGACGCCGGTGACGCCGGCCTTGTCGAGCAGGCCCTGCACCAATTCGATATGCTCCGGCCGCATCTCCTTGGCGATGCAGTCGGCGCCCAGGCTTTCCACCTTGCCGCGCACGAAGAGCCGCGCCTCGTAGACGGAATCGCCCAGCGCATCGCCGGCATCGCCCAGCACCACCAGGTTGCCGGATTGCGCCATGAAGGCCGACATGTGACCGATATTGCCATGCACGACGATGTCGATGCCCTTCATCGAGATGCCGCAGCGCGACGAAGCGTTGCCCTCGATGACCAGCAGGCCGCCGCGGCCGGTGGCACCGGCATACTGGCTGGCGTCGCCCTTGATGACGATCGAGCCCGACATCATGTTCTCGCCGACGCCGGGGCCGGCCGAGCCGTGCACGGTGATCGCGGCGCCGTCATTCATGCCGGCGCAGTAATAGCCGACGCTGCCGCGCACATCGATCGAGACCGGTTGGTCGACGCCGACGGCGACCGAGTGGCTGCCCTTCGGGTTGAGCACTTCCCAAGCGGTCTCGTTCGAGCCAGGCGCGAGCTTGTGCAGCGCCTGGTTCAATTCGCGCAGCGAATGTTCGGACAGGTCGAAGACCCTCGCATGCCCTTGCTCGCGCTGGGTCTTCGACATCGTGGTTGCCGGCATGAGCTCAATGCTCCCAGAAATAAACGGTTGCGGGTTCGGGCTCCCAGACCCTTGCATTGTCGATGCCGGGCAGCTTGGTCAGCGCGCGATATTCGGAGCCGAAGGCGACATACTGGTCGGTCTCGGCCATCACGGCCGGCTTGCAGGCGATCGGATCGCGCACCACGCCAAAACCGTTCTTGGTGCCGACGACGAAGGTGAAGAAGCCGTCGAGGTCGGAGAGCGTGCCTTCCAGCGCCTCGCCGAGGTTCTTGCCATGCGCCATCCGGTTGGAGAGGTAGGCGGCCGCCACTTCGGTATCGTTCTCGGTCTCGAAGGTCATGCCGTCACGGATCAGCTCGCGGCGCACATTGTTGTGGTTGGAGAGCGAGCCATTGTGCACCAGGCACTGGTCGGCGCCGGTCGAGAACGGATGCGCGCCCATCGTGGTCACCGCCGATTCCGTCGCCATGCGGGTGTGGCCGATGCCATGCGTGCCGGTCATGGAGCGCACGTCGAAGCGGTCGACGACGGCTTCCGGCAGGCCGACTTCCTTGTAGATCTCCACCGCCTCGCCGGCGCCCATAATGCGGATGTCGGGCCGCAGCGTCTGCAGCGCCTCGCGCGCCGCGTCGACCTTGTCGGGCGCGGTTCGGATGACGGCGTGGGTGGATTTCGTGGCAAGACTGACGGGAGCGCCGATCGCCTTGGCGAGTTCCGCATCGAGGCCGCGGAAATCGCGCTCCGGCTTGGCCGACTGGATGGTGATCTTGGCTTCATTCTTGGAAGGGGCGCCGTAGATCGCGATGCCGGCGCTGTCGGGGCCGCGGTCGCTGAGCGACACCAGCATCTCCGACAGCATCGCGCCGAGCTTCGGCTCGAGCGCCTTGTCCTTCAAGAAGAGTCCCACGATTCCGCACATGCCAGCCTCCAGCGTTTTTTGGCTCTCAGATGATGTACCCAATGAGTTTGCCAAATTCAATTGGTATGAAAGAAATTTTCCTGTGATTACATATTCGACGGTGCATTGCCCCGGGCACTATCGCCGTCCGGGCGCGCCTTGTGAACCCAGATCGCATGGCGGATGCGCGCAATCCGGTAGGCGTCGAGGATCGAGAAGGCATAGATAAGGAAGCCGCCGGCATGGCGGCCGATGAAGCCGGCGTCGGCCGGCGCCAGCTTCATCGTTATCCAGCCAAGGATCACCATGAAGAACAGGAACTGCAGCCCGCGCGCCGGAACGCCGAGCAGGACGTGGCCGCTTGCCGGCAAAACGATCGCCGCGCCGAGCACGAGATAGGGGTTCGCGGGAGCAGGGGTGGCGGTTCCGTCGCTCATGCGGCCTGCCTTTCGCGCCGGTTGATGGCTTGGCGAAGACCTGACATTACCTCGAGCAAGCGTTCGATCAGCGCGGGATCGATCCCGGCATCGCCGAAGGCGGCCTGCCGGAACACGCCGTAGCGTGCGCGCTCGGCCTCGGCCAGCAGCCAGACGATACGCACGCCGTTCGGCGTGATCAGCAGTTCCTTGGCGCGCCCTTCGGCAAAGATGCCGGTGTGCGCGGCAATCAGATCCTGGGGGAAGGCGACGCCCTTGCGGTCCGTCTTGAGCACCGCGTCGGCGGGAAGGCCGAGCACCTTCGGCAGCGTGTGCGCAAGATGGTCGAAATTGGAGAATGTCGTTGCCGAATTCGGCCGCATCATCATGTCGAAGGTACCCGGCACTGCGACCGGCTCGGTGACCGAAACGGCGAGCCAGCGCGTCGGCAACTTTCGTGTCGCCAGCGTGTCGACGATGGTGCGCACCTGAACGCGCTGACCGTTCCAGGAGCCGGCCCAGGTGACGACGCCGGCCGTGCCGTCGGAAATGTCGGCGGCATCCGCAACGACGCTCCGAACGCTGGCCATATCGGCGGCCAAGGCTGCCTTCGCCCTGTTGCGGCCGGCACGCGCGAGCCAGACGATATGGGCGACGACGCCCAATGCGGCTGCCCCGGCAAGCAATACTGACGTCAGATCGGACGTTTCGACACGCCACGGCCCGCCGTCGACAGGCGGGCCTTCACTCCACTCAATAACCCTGCGGTTTCGGCCACGGCATGGAGAACTGGTCGCCGCGCCGCACGAATTTGTAGCGATAGAAGTGGAACCATAGCGAAATCAGGAAATAGAACACCGTCATCGCGATCAGCTGCGAGCCGAAGCCGAGGAAGATGGCGAAGAACGTCACCATGCACAGGCAGAACAGGACGATCGCCGGCAGCGGATGGAAGGGGTGCGTGTAGCCGCGGCGGATCGTGCCGAGCGGCCACTTCTTGCGGAACATCATGATGTTGATGCTCATGAAGGTGTATTGGAGCACGCCCGACAGGATCGAGAAGGTGATCGCCTGGTTGAGGTCGGCGATGAAAGCGAAGGCCAGCGCGATCGGCAGCAGGAACAGGATCGAGCGATAAGGTGTGCGGTATTTCGGATGCACCGCCGAGAACCAGCTCGGCAGATAGCGGTCGCGGCCGAGCGAGAACCAGGCGCGCGCGGCGTCGTTGATGCAGCCATTGGCCGAGGCAAGCGCTGCCAGCAGCGTCGCGATGAACAAGAGGTTTTCCAGCAGCGGGCTGCCGGTCAATTTACCCGCGTCCCACAGCGGATAGTAGGTGATGCCGAGATATTCCCATGGCATCAGCGAGGCGCAGACATACCAGGTCATCGCGGCGGCGATCAAAAGCGTGATCATGCCGGCCATGGTGCCGTAGGGCAGGGAGCGCGCCGGCGAGCGCACTTCCTCGGCGGCCTGGGTCGTGCCCTCGATGCCGAGATAATACCAGATGCCGAACTGGAAGGCGGCGATGACGCCGATCCAGCCATAGGGCAGCGCGTTGCCGGGCGTGACCAACTCATTGAGCTTCAGCACCGCGCCTTGCGTCCACGGGCTGACGGAAAAGAACAGGATGACGATCGAGACATAGGCGATGGCGGTGATGACGAAGTTGACGTTGAGCGTCATCAGCACGCCACGATAGTTGAGCCAGGCGAGCACCACGATCGTGGCCGCGATGAAGGAATTGTGCGTCAGCCCTTCCACGCCTGCCTTGGCGACGATGGTGTCGCCGAGCAGGATCGCGTCCGACACTTCGAGCATGGTGTAGGCGAACACCAGGAACAGCGCGACGTTGAAGGCCATCAGCGGCCCGACGATATGTTTGGCCTGCGCGTACTGGCCGCCGGCGGCGGCGACGGTCGACGTCACCTCCGAGTCGATCATGGCGACCGAGGTGTAGAGCAGCCCGACGATCCAGCAGACAATCAGCGCCGCGAGCGCGCCGCCCTTGTCGGCGGAGAAATTCCAGCCGGTGAACTCGCCGACCAGCACGATGCCGACGCCCAGCGCCCACACATGCGCCGGGCCGAGCACCCGAAGCAGCGAGACTCTGTCGCCATGAATTACCGTTTGTCCCGTCTCAACCGCGGCCGTCATGTCAGTCTCCACTCAGATCCGGTGTTTTTCGGAAACGGCCTCAAGCTCGCCTTCGCGCGAGGAGGTCAGCACGGCTTCGGAATAGGTCGTGTCGACCTTGAACCAGTCGTAGAGCATCCACGCCGCAAGCACGACGGAGATGCCCCAGCAAACATAAGACAGTCCCATCCACATGATGTTTTCCCCGGACTCGTTGTCCTCGAAGTCTCTTTGTCGTCGAAGTCTATTTGTCGTCGAACTTCTCGTTGATGACCTCCCGATATTCCTTATCGGAGGCGCGGAACAGGAAGACGAAATAGGCGATCAGCACGATCGCCATGATGATCAGCGTCGGCCAGTCGATGATGTAGTGGAAGCGGTTCTGGATGATGTCGTGCGCCGTCTCCGGCGTGTAGCCGAGCTTCTCCCAGATCGAGGCCATGGTGGCGTTCTGGCCGAGCGCGTCCCAGGTCTTGGCGTCGAGCGCGTCGATCGACTTTGCCGCACCGGCGAAGCCGAGCTTCAGCGGCAGCCAAAGCGCCACGAAGATCGCGACCACCACGACCGCGATGTCGAGGACCTGTCCGGCCTTGTTCTGCTCCGGCGGGATATAGCGGGCCATGGTTTTTCCCCTCAGGATTGACGGTTGCGGGCCGCGTCGGCGTTCTTGATGTCGAGCCCGTAGATGAAGTCCTTGTCTTCCTTGTAGTGGTTGACCATGGCGAGGATGGCGGCGGTGTTGAAGATCAGCACCGCGGCGGCTGCGATCGCCACCACGACCTTGATCCCGCCGTCGGGGATGTATGGCCATGTCATCAGGAGGACGAAGAGGATCGTCGCCCACAGGCACACGATCAGGAGCACGGATCCACGCACGTCGGAACGGTACAGCGCTTCGATGCGCTGTTGCAGGTCGGACATCGGTTTTCCCCTTCTGGCGACGTCCGGTCCCGAAATCGACCGGGCGTCCACTCTTTCAACAGAGTGAAATTTTTTTCATAAATTCCGCTCGATTCCCGAAATTGTCAAGCCGGATTTACGCACCGTAAACCGTTTGTTCCCGGTCAAGAAATTTGCCTGACAATGAAATTATTTGCTTCAAGGGGATTGCAGGGCTCCGCCGTTTGCGGTCAATATTCGACCAAGCTCCGCCGCCAAGCAGGAGCAGGGAACAGCAACGACTTAATCGCACGGAGGACGATCGGATGACGGCATCCTGGAGATTCTCGACCCTGGCGGACCGCCATCGCGCGCTCGGCTCGAAACTCGAGGACTGGAGCGGCATGGGCACCGCCTGGACCTACGACAAGGACGCCGACGCGGAATATGTGGCGATCCGCACCAAGGCCGGGCTGATGGACGTCTCCGGCCTGAAGAAGGTCCACATCACTGGGCCGCATGCCTCGCATCTCATCGACCTCGCCACGACGCGCGACGTGGAGAAGATCTATCCCGGCAAGTCGGCCTATGCCTGCATGCTGAACGAGGCCGGAAAATTCACCGACGATTGCATTCTCTACCGCATCAGCCCGAATTCATGGATGGTCGTGCACGGCTCCGGCACAGGCCACGAGGAACTGCAGCGGGCCGCGATGGGCCGTGATGTGTCGCTGCGCTTCGACGACAATCTGCACGATCTTTCGCTCCAAGGCCCGACCGCGGTCGACTATCTCGCCAAGCACGTGCCCGGCATCCGCGATCTCAACTATTTTCATCACATGCACACGCAGCTCTTCGGCTTCCCGGTGATGATCTCGCGCACCGGCTACACCGGCGAGCGCGGCTACGAGATCTTCTGCCGCGGGCAGGATGCCGGCGCGATCTGGGACAGGATCCTCGAGGAGGGCAAGAGCGCCGGCATCATCCCGTGCCGCTTCACCACGCTCGACATGCTGCGCGTCGAGAGCTACCTGCTCTTCTACCCCTACGACAATTCGCAAAAGTATCCGTTCGAGAACGAAGGCCCCGGCGACACGCTGTGGGAGCTCGGCCTCGACTTCACCGTCAGCCCCGGCAAGACCGGCTTCCGCGGCGCCGAGGAGCACTATCGGCTGAAGGGCAAGGAACGCTTCAAGATCTATGGCGTGCTGCTCGACGGCAAGGAGCCGGCCGACGAGGGCGCGCCCGTCTACCGCGACGGCAAGAAAGTCGGCGTGGTGACCTGCGCGATGTATTCGCCGCTGGTCAAGAAATCGATGGGCATCGCCCGCCTCGACGTCGATTGCGCGGTCAAGGACACCAAACTCGAGATCCGCAACAAGAGCGGCTCCATCAAGGCGACGGCGCAGCCGCTGCCGTTCGATGACCCGAAGAAGGCCAAGCGCACCGCCAAAGGTTGAGGCATCATCAACGGGGAGGGGTTTTTTAAGGTACGACGGACGAATGGCAGCCAAGACGATCATCAGCCGGCCCATTTACGGAACGCTCTCTCCGCAGCCCGGCAAGCATCACCTCTTCATCGCCGACGCCGAAGGCGCGCTCGCGATCACCGACATGGCCGGCAAGGCGCCGGCCGGCTTCTTCGATGGGGCCGAGATCGTCTTGATCCCGGGGCCCGAAGGCAACCACATCGCCGCCCTTGAGAAGCTGAATCCGGCTCAGCTCCATATAGCGCCGTCCTTTGCCAGCCTCTTACCGCGGCTGCGGCAAACGCTGACCAACGCCCATATGGGCCTGCGCCTCTATCTTGCCGGCACGGAAGGCCTGATCGGCCAGGCCATGCAGACCGCGCTCGAGGCCGGCATCGACCACACCTCCATGCAGACCGAGCATCGCGGCTCGCTGGCGCGGCGTATGCAATGCGTGCACTGCAAGGGCATCACCGAGAATGTCACGACGCAGCCCGCCACCTGTTCGCATTGCGGCCTGCTGCTTCTGGTGCGCGATCACTATTCGCGCCGGCTGGCCGCCTTCCAGGGGGTGTGCATCAACGCCGAGGATCGCTCCGATATCCCTCCGATGGAGGAGGCCTTCCCATGAGCACCGGCACCACCAAGCTCGATGTCGTCGTCAGCGACGTCGTTCCGGTCAACGATCTCGTCACCCGCTTCCATTTCCGCCGCCGCGACGGCGAGCTGCTGCCGACCTTTTCCGGCGGCGCTCATGTCGTGGTCGAGATGCGCGACGGCGACCGCACCAGGCTCAATCCCTATTCGCTGATGGGCTCGCCGCTCGACACGCGCGAATACACGATTTCCATACGCCGAGACGATGTCGGTCGTGGCGGCTCGCTCTTCATGCACCGCCAGGTCAAGCCCGGCCTGGAGATGGTGATCAGCTATCCGGTCAACCTGTTCTCGCTCGATCTGAGAGCCAAAAAACACCTGATGCTGGCCGGCGGCATCGGCATCACGCCCTTCATGGCGCAGACCTCGCAGCTCGCGGGGGCCGGCGGCAATTTCGAACTGCACTACACCTGCCGCACGGCCTCGCTCGGGACCTATGCCGATGTGCTGCGAGAGCGCTACGCCAACCGGGTCCGGCTCTATCACGACGACCGCGAGGAGCGCATCGACATCGAGCGGCTGTTGTCCTCGCAGCCGCTCGGCACGCATCTCTATGTCTGCGGTCCGGCCGGCATGATCAACTGGGTGCGTGACCGCGCAGCCAGCCTCGGCTGGCCATCCGAAACCGTGCATTTCGAGCATTTCGCGGCGCCCCAGCCCGGCGCGCCTTTCGATGTAACCTTGGCCGTCAGTGGCAAGACGATCCATGTCGGCGAGCAGCAGAGCCTGCTCGAGGCGATCGAGGCCGCCGGCGTCGACCCGCCTTATCTGTGCCGCGGCGGCGTCTGCGGCCAGTGCGAGACCAATGTGATCTCCTCCGACGGCAAGTTCATCCACAACGATCACTGGCTGAGCGAGGAAGACCACCGTTCCGGCTGCAAGATCATGCCTTGCGTCTCGCGCTTCGAGGGCAAGTCCCTGGTCCTGGAAAGATAGGAGGCGTCAATGGGCATCACCTTTCGCAAGGAAACGTTTCGCGACGATTTCACCTTCAAGAACAGCCCGGAGCACATCCGGCGCTTTCCGTTCCCGTTCAACGAAGATACCTACATGTATGCGGTCAATATCGAGCCGCATGTCGTCGGGCCGAAGGGCAGTGTGCTGGAAAACCTAATCGACGTCGACGAGCACTATGTCGCCGAGATGCAGGACCGCGCGCTGGTTCTGGCCGAGGATCCGCTGCGCTGCCAGTCGCTGCCGCATATGACTTTGGCCGGCTGGGATCTGCTGGAGCTTCTCATGGAGCAGCAGGCGCTCGGCTATCCCGAGCATTTCACGCTGGAGCGAAACGGCGACCGTTGGCGCTGGATCAACCGGCCGCTCGGCATCGACGATACCTTCACCTTCGGCGACACCTCGACGCTGCCCTATGGCCCGATGGAATACATCACCCGCCAGAGCCAGGGCGACTTCTGCATCCTCGATCAGCGCGACGGCAATCTGTGGATGGATGCCGGCATGGTCACCACTCAGGCCGACTGGTCGCTCGACTTCGACATCGGCATGAACTTCTTCGAATGGCACGCACCGGTGCCGCTGGCGCATGAGAAGGGCATCTTCACGCGGGCGTTGAAGTTCCTGACGAACATCCAGCAGGGCAAGCCGGCACGGCGCCTCAACTGGACTATGACCATCAATCCGCGCCTCGACACCAGCCCCGAGAATTATCACAAATGGGGTCCGGACCGCGCCACCGTCACGCCCGAGAATGTCGGCGACAAGGTGCATCTGCGCGTCGAGCTGCAAAGCTTCTGGCGGCTGCCGCGCTCCAACGGCATCGTCTTCCCGATCCGCTGCTACCTGATCAAGATGGACGAGCTGGTCACGCAGCCGAAATGGGCGCGCCGCCTGCACCGCGTCATCCGCGACCTGCCGGAAGAACTCGCCACCTACAAGGGCCTGACCCGGTATCGGCCGACGCTGGTGGAATGGCTGTCGAAGCTGGACGACGGCAGCCCGACGAGTGCGGGATTCGGGCCGGATTGACCTCTAAAGGCTTGGGTTCCTCGCCCCCGCTGGAGGCGGGGGAGAGGTGTCGCGAAGCGGACGGAGAGGGGGCCTTCGTAGGGCGCTCCCCTCTCCGTCTCGGCTTCGCCGAGCCACCTCTCCCCACTAATCGTGGGGCGAGGAACCAGAGCGTCTCACCCGGCGCTGTTCTGCGGATAGCAGATGATCGACAGATACCGCATCGGCAGCTGGGTCAGCTCTTCCGGTCCGTGCGGCGCGTCGGCGTCGAAGAACAGGCTGTCGCCCGGCTTCATCGGATAGAGGTTGTTGCCGTGCCGGTAAACGACCTCGCCCTCGAGCATGTAGAGGAACTCCATGCCCGCGTGCTGGAAGGTCGGGAACACGTCCGAATTCTCGGTCAGCGTGATGAGATAGGGTTCGACGACCACGCCGCTGGTGTTGGCGCCGATATGGCCCAGCAGATTGTACTGGTGGCCGGCGCGCGTGCCGCGCCGCTCGACATCGACGCCCTGGCCGGCCTTGACGAAGACAGCGCTGTGCTCTTCCTCGAAACGGCGGAAGAAGGCGGTCACCGGAACGCCCAACGCCCGCGACAGCGCCTGCAATGTCGTGAGCGACGGCGAGGTGATGCCGTTCTCGATCTTCGACAGCATGCCGAGCGAAATGTCGGTTGCCGCGGCGAGATCGGCGACGGTAATGCCGAGCTTCTTGCGGAAGGCGCGAACCTCATGGCCGATCGCCACTTCAAGCACCTTTTCGCGCGTGTCGCGGATGGCGTGCGGGTTCTGCATCAGCGGCGTGCGGATCGTGCGTCCGTCGGCCGAAACGCGCTTCGGCGGCACCTTGCCCTTCACTGCCGCATCGGTGGACCTGGTGCTGGAATTCTTGTTCGCCATGTCGCCCCCGACTCTCGCGGATTTATTTCACTCAAGGTGAACATAGTCGGTGGCGATGCAAGAGCGCAACCGCGACGGCAAGCCACTGTATGTCGCAGGGCGCACCTGCTTCAACGCGACCCCCTCCGCCTTTGCGCCGAAAACCGTTTCACGCAAACGCCGTTGCCGCAGATGTTTGTTGACAGTACCGAAGACCCAATTACTGTCACTGTCAGTGAAATTTGTTTCGCTGGGGAAATCAAAAAAGAGGAGGCCCGCAATGAAATCTCGTGTTGCCGTCATCGGCGCCGGACCGTCCGGTCTGGCGCAGCTGAGGGCCTTCAAATCGGCAGCCGACAAGGGCGCCGAGATCCCGGAAATCGTCTGCTTCGAAAAGCAGAGCGACTGGGGCGGCCTGTGGAACTACACATGGCGCACCGGTCTCGACGAGCATGGCGATCCGGTGCATGGCTCGATGTATCGCTATCTGTGGTCGAACGGTCCGAAGGAATGCCTCGAATTCGCCGACTACACATTCGAGGAGCATTTCGGCCGGCCGATCGCGTCCTATCCGCCGCGCGCCGTGCTGTGGGACTACATCAAAGGCCGCGTCGAGAAATCGGGCCTGCGCGACTGGGTGCGCTTCAACAGCCCGGTGCGCATGGTGACCTACTCCGACGAGACGAAGAAATTTACCGTCACCGCGCATGACCGCACCAAGGACGTGACCTACTCGGAAGAGTTCGACAACGTGGTCGTCGCTTCCGGCCATTTCTCGGTGCCCAACGTGCCCTTGTTCGAAGGCTTCCTGACCTTCAACGGCCGCATCCTGCACAGCCATGATTTCCGCGACGCCATGGAATTCAAGGGCAAGGACATATTGATCATCGGGCGTTCCTACTCGGCCGAGGATATCGGCTCGCAATGCTACAAATACGGCGCCAAATCGATCACCTCCAGCTACCGGTCAAAGCCGATGGGCTTCAAATGGCCGGAGAACTGGAAGGAAGTGCCGCTGCTGCAGAAGGTCGTCGGCAAGACGGCGCATTTCAAGGACGGCACCACCAAGGACGTCGACGCCATCATCCTGTGCACCGGCTATCTGCATTCTTTCCCTTTCCTCACCGATGACCTCAAGCTCAAGACCGCCAACCGCATGTGGCCGCTCGATCTCTATGAAGGCGTCGTCTGGGAGAAGAACCCGAAGCTTTTCTACATCGGCATGCAGGACCAGTTCTACACCTTCAACATGTTCGATGCGCAGGCTTGGTACGCGCGCGACGTCATCATGGGCCGCATCAAGCTGCCGTCCGCCGAGGCGATGGCCGAGCACGGCGCCAAGTGGCGCGCCCGCGAGGAGACGCTGGAGGACGCCGAGCAGATGATCTGGTTCCAGGGCGACTACACCAAGGAATTGATGGACCAGACCGACTATCCGGGCTTCGACGTCGAGGCGGTCAACCACACCTTCATGGAGTGGGAGCACCACAAGATGGAAAACATCATGACCTTCCGAGACAACGCCTACCGCTCGCTGATGACGGGAACCATGGCGCCGGTCCATCATACGCCCTGGCTGCAGGCGCTGGACGATTCCATGGAAAGCTATCTGGCGGTGAAGGGCGTGGCGGCCGAGTAGGACGGCACGCCTCGGCCCGCATTCGTTGAATCAGCAATGTGGGGTGTCTCTCGGGACACCCCACATTGGTTTACCAGACCACGTAGCCGCCATCGACGATCAGGTCGAGGCCGGTCACGAAGCTCGACGCGCGGCTGGCCAGGAACACGGTCGGCCCAATCATCTCCTCCGGCGCCGCCATGCGCCCCATCGGCGTGTCGCGCTTGAAGATTTTTATCTCCTCCGCCACTTCGGGACGCTTGTTCATTGGCGTCAGCGTGTAGCCCGGGCTGACGACATTGACGCGCAGGCCGCGGTCGGCCCACTCCATGGCCAGGCTCTTCGACATGTGGATGACGGCGGCTTTGGAGGAATTGTAATGCGCCTGTGTCAGCCCCCGGTTGACGATGGTGCCCGACATCGAGGCGATGTTGATGATCGAACCCCCGCGTCGAGGAAGCATGACGCGCGCTTCGGCCTGGCATGACAGGAACACGCCGGCGACATTGACGTCGTGCACCTTGCGCCATTTTTCCAGCGACATGGTCTCAGCCGCTTCCGAGCCGGCGATGCCGGCGTTGTTGACGGCGACGGTCAGTGCCCCGAGTTCAGCCTCGACGCGATCGACCGCCGCTGCGAGGTCGCTCTCTGAGGTCACCGTACCGGTCAGCGCCAACGCCTTGCGGCCAAGGGCCGTGATCCTGTGAGCGGTCTCTTCAAGCCCGCCCTTGGACGCATGGCCGAAACAGGCGACATCGGCGCCCGCTTCAGCCAGTCCGATCGCGATTGCCTGGCCGATGCCGCTGCCGGCACCGGTGACCAGCGCGACGTCTCCATCCAGCTTGAAAAGATCCATTGTTAGCCCTCCCTGACTTCCGGGAAGGTATGCGCTGAATTGTGCCTCGATCAAGCCGTCCTGATCTAGCTGGCAGGGCGCGCTTCGAGGTTCAGAAATACCCGTCCGACGCCGCCGTCGCTTCCTTCGGGATCTCCACCCCGTCGACCAGGATCTTGTCGACCAGCTCGTGATGGAAGCACACCAGCCCCTTGATCCGCTCGGCCTCATGCACCGGCTCGGGATAGTACCAGACGAGGTTCTCGTGCCGCTTCTTCGGCGTCGTCACGTGGTAGTAGTTGGACATGCCCTTGTAAGGGCAGCGCGAGATGTAGCGGCTCGGCGAAAACATATCGAGCCGCGTGTCCGAAATCGGTAGATAGTGGCGCACCGGATGCCCCGTCTCGAACAGGAACACGCCGCGCCGTGAATCGGCCACCTGCTCGCCGTCGAGGATCACCTGCACGCGCCGCGACGAGGGCAGGCAATCGACGCGGCGGAACGGGTCGCGGGCATGGACGAAGATCTCTTCGTCCTCTTCAAACCAGTGTGTCATCTTCGGCCAGTAGAAGGAGATGTAGTCGCCGATCGGCGGGCAGCCCTTGACCGGATCGAGGTAGCGCCAGGCGCCGTCCTCGACCAGCGTGATGCCGGTGTTGAGCGAGTAATGCGTGGCGACGCCCTTGAACGGGTCTTCCGTCGTCGTCCTGCTCGGCAGCAGGAACTCCTCGCGCACGTCGCTCATCGGGAAATAGTAGACGGGCAGATGGTCGCTCTCCTGGAACACCAGCGCCTTGGTGGTGTCGGCGACGATCATCGGCCCGACCTGCACGCGCAGCCGCTTGGGCGAGGGCATGGTGAAGGCGACATAGCCCGGCTCGAATTCATACTGCACGATCGTGTCGAGCACCGGGAAATGCGGCCCGCGGCCGCGCAGATGGGGCTTGCGAATGGTACTAGTCCTCTTCTCGTCGTTTGCCGCCGAGTTCTTCCGCGCAGCCGTGGTCATGACGCCACCGACACGCGATCGAGCAGCAGGCCGGCGGCGATCGGCGGCAGGCCGCTGACGTTCTTGCGCACCGGCACCAGGAGGTCCGGGAAATAGCTGAAGATCACCGGCGTCTCGTCGAGCAGCAGCTTCTGGATGTCGGAAGCGGCCTTGCGTTGGGCGTCGAGGTCGAGCGCCTTGAGATAGCTGTTGACCATCCCGTCATAGGTCGCATTCTTGAAATGCGCCGCGTTCCATGGACCGTCGCTGACCAGCGGGCTCTTGAGGAAGACGTTCGGCACGCTGCGGTGCGCGTAATCGGTGATGCCGAGTGGGCTGTCCAGCCAGTCCGATTGGCCGAACACCGCCTTGCCGTAATACTTGTCCTGGTCCTCGATGTTGAGCGAGATGCGGGCGCCGATCTCCTTGGCGAAGTTCTGGAACAGCTGTGCATAGCCGGGGATGTCGGAATAGCGCAGCGTCGTCAGCGTCATGTCGAAGCCGTTGGCCAGCCCCGCCGCCTCCATCAGCTGCTTGGCTTTGGCGATGTCCTGCGCGCGCTGCGGCACCGACTTGTCGGTGACCGGGAAAGCTGGCGCGAACGGGCTGTCATTGCCGGTCGCGGCCATGCCGCGGCAGAGACCGTCGACCAGTTGGGAACGGTCGATGCACAAGGCCAGCGCCTGGCGCACGCGCTTGTCGGTGAAGGGCGCCATGTCGCAGCGCATATGGAGCTGGCGATGCGCGGTGGACGCCACGCGCAGCACGGTGATGTCCGGATTGCCCAGCACCACCTGGCTGACGTCGAGCGGGACCGCGTCGAGCACATCGACTTCGCCCGCCTGCAGCGCGAGAATCCGAGGTTGCACGTCGGCATAGAATTTGAACTCGAGACGGCCGGGCAGCGCCTTCTCGCCCCAATAGTCGGGGTTGCGCACGAAGCTCGCGCCGACCTTCGGCGTGTAGCTTTCGAGCCGGAATGGCCCGGTGCCTTCGAAGGTCTTCTCGTAGTCGCCCTTGTAGCTCGCCGGCAGGATGACGGCGTTGTAATTGTCGATCGACACCGAATAGGGGAAGCTGCCGTTCGGCGCGTCGAGATGGAATTCGACGGTGTGGTCGTCGACCTTGCGCGTGCCGCCTTTCGACAGCAGGCCCTTGAACACCGACAGCGCGTTGGACGGGCCGCTCGGATCGGCAAGGCGATCGAAGGTCGCCACGACGTCGTCGGCTTTAAAATCCTCGCCATTGTGGAATTTCACGCCCTTGCGCAGCTTGAAGGTCCAGACACTGCCATCGGCATTGGGCGCCCAGCTTTCGGCCAGCACCGGCCTCAGCGTCAGGTCGGGCTGCGTCACGCATAGGAACTCGGACGTCTGGAAGGCGAGCTGGTAGCTGCCGCTGTCATAGAAGGTGACCGGGTCGATGGCGCCGCCGGGCACGGCGATGCCGGCGCGCACCGTGCCGCCGGGCTTGCCTTCGGCGCGCGCTTGCGGAGCGCCGAGGCCGATTGCCGAAGCGATGCCGCCCAGGAACGGCAGCGACAGGCCGAGCACGCTGCCATGGCGCAGGAATTCGCGCCGGCCGATCTTGCCGGCGAGCAATTCGTCGATAGCGGAATTTTCGATTGCGTTGAGGCTCTTGCGGGCGGCATCAATGGTCGTGAAATGCTTCAGCATGGCGGCATTCCTTGGCTGTCGTGGGGCTTTGACATTTAGGCCACTGTTGACCGCACCCGCAAAGCGATATTTTTTGATTGCAGCCATCGAAAATTTCGATGGCGGCAGGTTAGAGGGCAGGGATCATGGATACCGAAAATCTGCGCAGTTTCCTGGAAGTCGCGACGCATGGCAGCTTCACCGTTGCCGCCAATCGGCTGAACCTCGCCCAGTCCACCGTCAGCGCGCGCATTCGCGGCCTGGAGGAACAATTGGGGCGCAAGCTGTTCGTCCGCGACAGCGATGGCGTCACGCTGACGCCGGCCGGCCGGCAGTTCCTGCCGCATGCCTCGACGATCACCCGCACCTGGGAGCAGTCGCGGCAGGACATCGCCGTTCCCGATGGCTATGAAACGCTGCTGAGGCTTACCGCGCCCGCCTATCTCTGGGACAGCATCACCTCGCCCTGGATCGGCTGGATGCGGCAGAGGCGGCCGAATGTGGCGCTGCGGCTCGAAGGCAGTTTCCCGGACCTGGCGGTCGACCAGATCGCCGAGGGCCTGCTCGACATCTGCATCCTCTATCTGCCCAAGCCGCATCCCGGCATCGTCTATGAGACCTTGGCCGTCGATCAGGTGGTTCTCGTCCGGCACGCCGAACAGCCGGGGTCGTGGACCGATAACTATATCCTGATGGATTGGGGACTGGAGTTCCGCATCGAGCACGACCGCGCCTTTGCCGGCATCGTGACCCCCGCCATCTCGGCCGGGCTGGTGTTCATTGGGCTGCAGCATGTCCTGTCGCAGAAGGCGGCCGCCTACCTGCCGCTCAGCGCCGTAAGCGCGCATATCGAGCGCGGCGAGCTGAAACGCGTCGAGGGCACGCCCGTATTCCAGCGCCCGATCTACCTTGCCTATCCCGCGAATCCGGCGTCGTCCGATGCGCTCGACATTGCACTGAAAGGCCTGCGGATGCTGGTCAGGGATTGGTCGGATGCAAGCGGCTTTGCCGAGGGCGACCGCGCCCTCAGCATGGCGGATGCGCCCTTGTCTTGATTGCTGTTACGCCGGCTCCACGGTCTTCGGCCTCTGCAGGCTTGCCAGTTCGTCATAGGGAATATGGCAGCGGATGGTGTGGCCCGGCTCGGCTTCGGAAAGCTCGGGCTCCTTTGTCTCGCAGATGGCGCCGATCTTGCGTGGGCAGCGTGTGTGGAAGACGCAGCCCGTCGGTGGGTTGGCGGCACTTGGGATCTCGCCGTCGAGACGAATGCGCGAGCTCTCGGTGCGGTCGAGTTTGGGCACCGCCGACAGAAGCGCTTCGGTGTAGGGATGGTGCGGACCGGAGAAGACCGCTTCCGACGGCCCGAACTCCATGATACGGCCAAGATAGAGCACGGCGATCTTGTCGGAGAGATAGCGCACCACGCCGAGGTCGTGCGAGATGAAGATGTAGGAAACATCCTGCCTCGACTGCAGGTCGGCCAGAAGATTGAGGATCGCTGCCTGCACCGAGACGTCGAGCGCCGAGGTCGGCTCGTCGCACACCACGATGCGCGGATCGCCGGCAAAGGCACGCGCGATCGCCACGCGCTGCTTCAGCCCGCCCGACAGCTGCCGCGGCTTGACGGCCAGATGCCGGTCGGTGAGCCGCACCGAGCGGACCAGCTCTTCGAGGCGGCTGTCCAGCGTCTTGCCGCTGAGGCCTCCCAGCCGCTTCAGCGCACGGCTCAGGATGTGCCGGATCGAATGCGAACGGTTGAGCGCGGAGTCCGGATTCTGGAAGACGATCTGCACCGCCTTGACCTGGTCTTCCGAGCGGCTGGCAAGCCGCGGCGCGAGCTTCTTGCCCTCGAGCTCGATCGAGCCTCCGTCGTCCGGTGCGACGAGGCCAAGCAGCAGCCTGGCGAAGGTCGTCTTGCCGCTGCCGGATTCACCGACCAGCCCCAGTGTCTCGCCGGGTCTGAGGTTGACCGAGACGTCCTTGACGGCTCTGAGCGGACGGCCGTGACTGCCATAGGTCTTGTTCAGCCCTTCGACCTGCAGCACCGGCGGCGCCTGCTTGGGTGCTGCGGCAGCGATCTCGGCGGGCGTGGCGCGCGGCAGCGACTGCGCCTGATCGTGATAGTGGCAGCGCGACAGGCGGCCGTTGCCCAGCTCATAGAGCGGCGGCGGCTCGGCGCGGCAGCGTTCAGTGGCCAGCGCGCAGCGGTCGGCGAAGGCGCAGCCGGCGATATTGGCGCCGATGCCGGGCAGGAAGCCCGGGATGGTGTCGAGCCGGCCCTGGTCCTTGCGCTGGCCGCCGCGCGGCAGGCAGCGCAGCAGCGCCACCGTGTAGGGATGGCGCGGATCGTTGAAGACGTCCTTGGTCGAGCCTTCCTCGACCAGCATGCCGGCATAGAGCACACCGACGCGGTCGCACATGTTGGAGACCACCGCGAGGTTGTGGCTGATGAACAGGATCGAGGCCGACAGCTCGCGCCGCAACTGGCCGATCAGGTCGAGCACCTCGGCTTCAACCGTGGCGTCGAGGCCGGTGGTCGGCTCGTCGAGGATCAGCATCGAGGGATCGTTGGCCAAGGCCATGGCGATCGCCACCCGCTGCTGCATGCCGCCGGAGAGCTGATGCGGATAGCGCTGCATGACGCCGGCCGGATCGGAGATGCGCACCCGGTTCAGCATGGCGAGCGCCTTGTCCTCGGCCGCCTGCCCGGTGATGCCGGCGAGCTCGAAAATCTCGGTCAGCTGGCGGCCGATGCGCAGCGACGGGTTCAGCGCCTTGCCGGGGTCCTGATAGACCATCGACACGCTGTCGGCGCGCGCCCGTCTGAGCGCTTCGGCATCGAGCTTCATGACATTCTTGCCGTCGAGCGCGATCGAGCCGCCGGTGATGGAGCCGTTGCGCGGCAGATAGCGCACCACCGAGAGCGCGACGGTGGACTTGCCGCAGCCGGATTCGCCGACCAGCCCATAGGCTTCGCCGGCCTTGATGGTCAGGTTGACGTTGCGCAGCACCGCGCGGTTGCGGCGGCCGACGCGATAGGCGACCGAAAGGTCCTTCAGCTCAAGTGCGTTGGCGGCTTGGCCAGGCTCAGTCATTGAACGCTCCATGCACGCCGTCGGCCACCAGGTTGACGCCGATCACCAGCGAGGCGATGGCGAGCGCATCGAACAGCACCGTCCACCAGAAGCCGCCGCCGATCATGCCGTAATTGGAGGAGATCGACAGGCCCCAGTCGGGCGAGGGCGGCTGGATGCCGAAGCCCATGAAGGAGAGCGTGGCGACCGCGAAGATGGCGTAGCCCAGCCGCACCGTCGTCTCGACCAGGATCGGCGGGATGACATTGGGCAGGATCTCGACGAACATCGTGTGCAGCGCGCCTTCATGGCGCAGCTTTGCCGCCGCGACATAGTCGAGCTCGCGTTCGGCCAGCACGGCCGAGCGCACGGTGCGCGCGATGATCGGCGCGAAGGAGAGCCCGATGACGACGATGACGGTGATCTTGGAGGTGCCGAGCGCGACGATGGCGAGCAGCGCGATGATGACCACGGGGATCGCCATGAAGGCTTCCAGCACGCGGCTGACGATATCGTCGACGATGCCGCGGAAGTAGCCGATGACGAGGCCGAGCGCGGTGCCGGCAATGGTCGCAAGGATGGTGGCTAAAGGCGCCACGGTCAGGATATCGCGCGAGCCGACGATGACGCGCGAGAACACGTCGCGGCCGAGCTGGTCGGTGCCGAACCAGTGATCGGCCGCCGGCGGCGTCAGCGCGTTGATGATGTCGCTTGCCAGCGGATCGTAGGGAACGAAGTGCTGGCCAAACAGCGCGCAGACGACCCAGAACAACAGGATGAAAAGCCCGGTCAGGAAGGTGCCCGACCTAAGAAGCGAATGCAGCACCTCGCCCCAGGGGCTGCGCTGTTGGGTGTCGGGTGCGGCGGGCGCCGGCAGGCTGGCGGGGGTGTCTGTCGCGCTCATTGCTCTGCTCCCAGCCGGATGCGCGGATTGAGCACGGAATAGAGGAAGTCGGCGACCAAGGTCGCCACCGCATAGACGATGCCGATGGTCAGGATGCCGGCCTCGAGCATGGGAAAATCCTTGCCGCGCGCGGCGGTGAAGATCAGCGAGCCGATGCCCTGGTAGCGGAACAGCGTCTCGATGACGACCAGGCCGCCGATGAGATAGCCGGTCTGGGTGGCGATCACGGTGATGGTCGGCAGCAGCGCATTGCGCAGCACATGGCGCCAGATCACCGTGCGCCAGGGCAGGCCCTTGAGCACGGCGGTGCGCGTATAGTCGGAATCCAGCGCCTCGATCATGCCGGAGCGCGCCATGCGCGCGATATAGCCGAACAGCACCAAAAACAGCGGCAGCGAGGGCAGGATGAGGTAGTAGAGCTGGGTGAGGAAGCCGGCGCCTTTCGGCCAGGCGGCGGCGATCGGCAGCCAGCGCAGCCACACCCCGAAGATCAGGATCAGGATGATGCCGGTGACGAACTCGGGCAGCACCGTGACCGACAGGCCGCCGAGGCTGATGATGCGGTCGAGCGGCCGGTTGACATTGAGCGCGGCGATCACGCCGCCCAAGATGCCGATCGGCACCACCAGCACGAAGGCGACCAGCGCCAGCTTCATCGAGTTGCCCAAGGCATCCATGACGAAGGGCGCGACCGGCGCGCGGAAGACATAGGACGTGCCCATGTCGCCATGCAGGAAATTCCAGATCCAGCTTCCGTACTGCACAAGCAGCGGCCGGTCGACGCCGAGCGAATGGTTCAGCGCATCGACCGCGCGCTGGTCGGCGAACGGTCCCAGGATGGCCCGCCCGACATTGCCGGGCAACACCTGGCCGCCGAGGAACACCATCACGCTGAGCAGGAACAGCGTGATCAGCGACAGAGCCAGGCGCCGGGTGAGGAAAGCTAGAATGGCAGCGTCTCCTTACGAAAGATCTTTGCGTCCGGTCACGCCGGGCACATAGGACATGCTCATAGTGGCAGGCGGATCGAAGGCTGTCACCGGCGGAACGGGTCCCGTAAACCGCGACACCTGAACCAGCGTCGAATTGCAGGTCGGCGACTGGGCAAGCCGAGAGGTGCCGCGATCGGGTGTCAGCACATTCGGATTGCCGTGCTTCTCGATGCCCTCCGGTTCGCCGGGACGGCCCGGATCGAACCAGGCGCCGGTCGGCAGTTGCACGACGCCAGGGATCAGGCTGTCGGTGAGCACGGCGCCGGCGAGGCATGATCCGCGGTCGTTGAAAACCTTGACCACCGCGCCGTCCCCGATGCCGCGTGCCGCCGCGTCCTCGCGATTGATCAGCAGCGGCGCGCGGCCCGAAATCTTGCTCGCCCGGCTGACCGACCCATGGTCGTACTGGCTGTGCAGCTTGTCGGCCGGCTGCGGCGACAACAGATGCAGCGGAAACCGCTCGGCGAGGCGGTCATTGCCCAGCCACTCGCGCGGCTCGCGCCACACGGCGTGGCCGGGGCAGTCGTCATAGCCGAAGGACCCGATCGTTGCCGAGAACAGCTCGATGCGTCCGGACGGCGTCGCCAGTGGATGCCGCTCCGGATCGGCGCGGAACGCGCCAAGGAAGGTCTGCGAGGTCACCGAGCGGGCAAGCTCGGCATGGCCGTCTTGCCAGAAGCGGTCGAAGGGCGGCATCTCGACGCCGGCTGCACCGGCGCTTGCCATCGCCTGGCCATAGAGATGCCGGATCCATTCGTCGGCGCCACGCCCTTCGGTGAAGGCATCGCTCGTGCCGAGCTGCGCCGCCAGATCGGCGAAGATGGCAAAATCGTCGCGCGCCTCCTGGAAAGGCTCGATCGCCTGCTTCATCGCGACGATGAGGTTTTCCCGGTTCGAGAAGGCGAGATCATTGCGCTCCAACGCTGTCGTCACCGGCAGCACGATATCGGCATGGCGCGCCGTCGCCGTCCAGAATTGCTCGTTGACGATCACCGTTTCGGGCCGCTGCCAGGCTTCGACCAACCGGTTGAGGTCCTGGTGGTGATGGAACGGATTGCCGCCGGCCCAGTAGACGAGCCTGATGTCGGGATAGGTCAGCTTGGCGCCGTTGAAGTCGAACGATCCGCCTGGATTGAGGAGCATGTCGGCCATGCGCGCGACCGGGATGAAATGGGCCACGGCATTCCTGCCTTGCGGCACCGAGGGCCAGCGGAATCCCATCTCCGGCCTGCCGGCGCCGTTGGTCGAGGAATAGCCGAAGCCGATGCCGCCACCCGGCAGGCCGATCTGCCCGAGCAGCGCGGCCAGCGTGATCGCCGCCCAATAGGGCTGCTCGCCATGGTCGGCGCGCTGCAGCGACCAGCTGACCATCAGCATGGTCCGGTTGGCGGCCATGTCGCGGGCGAGCGCATCGATCGTTGCCGCGTCGACGCCGCTGAGTTTCGCCGCCCAGGCCGGATCCTTCGGCTGGCCGTCGCTTTCGCCCATGACATAGGCGCGCACCGTCTCGAAGCCGGTGCAGTAGCGCGCGAGGAACGCCTCGTCATGCAGTCCCTTGCTGATCAGCGCATGGCATAGCGCCAGCATGATTGCGGTGTCGCTGTTCGGCCGCAGCGGCAGCCATTCGGTGTCGGCTCCGAGCGGCGCGTCGTCGCGCACCGGCGAGACGTTGATCAGCCGCGCGCCGTTGGCGACGGCGTTGCGCAAAGCCGCCGAGGCCTCGTGGCGCGCCGAGCCGCCGCCCTGCACCTGCGTGTTGCGCCACGGCAGCCCGCCGATGGCGACGATCAGTTTGCTGTGTTGCTCGATTCCATCCCAGGTGGTGTGGTTGCCGGTCAGCGCATCGGTGCTGCCCAGCACATGCGGCAGGATGATCTCGGCCGCGCCATAGGAATAGCTCAGCACCGAGCCGGTATAGCCACCGATCGTGTTGAGGAAGCGGTGGACCTGGCCCTGCGCATGGTGGAAGCGCCCGGCGCTCGCCCATCCATATGAGCCCGCATAGATCGCACTGTTGCCATGCGTCGAGCGGACGCGCTCCAGTTCCGCCGCGACGATATCCAGCGCGGTCTCCCAGGGCTCCTCGACGAAGGGCTCGTCGCTTCGCCGGCTTGCCGGGCTGGACCTGTCCCCCTCCAGCCAGCCGCGTCTGACGGCCGGGCGGGCGACGCGCAGCTCGCCCTGCACCGTGCCGAGCATCGATCGGCCGATCGGCGACGGGTCGGGATCGCCGCTCCACGGCTCGACGCCGACGAGCCGGCCGTTCTCGGCGCGGATCTCGTACGTCCCCCAATGCATGGTGGTGAGCAGGGTTGCGGTTCCCATGCGACGCATCATCCCGCGGCGGCGATAACGGGCAGGGCGCATAACGTCCTGTCCCGGTCTCGCCGACAAGCGCCAGCCCCTTTCGAGGCTGGCGATGCGGGATCTATGCCTGCCTCATGCTCAGCCTTTCGACGCTTTATCGAGGAACAGCTGCGACATAGCGGTCGGCTGCACGCCTGCCACGCCCTTCGCGGTTGCCGTCAGATAGTCGTAGAAATAGCCGAAGACGACCGGCGTTTCCTCGAGCAGCAGCTTCTGGATCTTGCCGGCGGTGGCCTTCTGCGCCTCGAGGTCGAGGGCGCCGATATAGCTCGCCGCCATCTGGTCGTAGTCCTTGTTCTTGAAGTGGGCGGCATTCCAGGTGCCGTCGCTCTTCAACGGTGCCGCGAGATAGACGTTGGGCACGCCGCGGTGGCCGTAGTCGGTGATGCCCATCGCCGAGTCCAGCCAGTTCGACTTGCCGAACACGGCATCGCCGTAATACGCGCTCTGGTCGAGGATGTTGAGCTCGAGCTCGATGCCGATCTCCTTGACCCAGTTCTGGATGAGCTGGGCGTATTCCGGAATTTCCAGATAGCGCTCGGTGGTCAGCGTCATCTTGAAGCCCTGGGCGAGGCCGGCCGCTTCCATCAGCTGCTTGGCCTGGGCGATATCCTGCTTGCGCTGCGGCACGCTGGTGTCGGTCGAGGGGTAGACGGCGGCGAACGGGCTGTCGTTGCCGAGCGCCGAGCGTCCCTTCATCAGGCCGGCGGCGAGCTTCTCGCGGTCAAGGCAGAGCGCGATGGCGCGGCGCACGCGGGCGTCCTTCGTCGGGCCTTCGTCGCAATGCATATGCAGCTGCTGATGTGCCGACGACTTCAGGCTGATGATGTCGACATTCGGGTCGTTGAGCACGGCGACGCCCGCCAGCACCGGCATCTGGTTGATGATGTCGATCTGGCCGCCCTGCAGCGCCAGGATCTGCGGCTGGATGTCGGTGAAGAAGGTGAATTCGGTGCGGTCGGGCAGGGCCTTCTCACCCCAGTAATCGTCGTTGCGCACGAAGGAGGCGCCGACCTTTGGCGTGTATTTCTCCAGCTTGAACGGTCCGGTGCCGTCGAAGCTCTGTTCGTAGCCGCCCTTGTAGCTCGCCGGGATGATGACGGCATTGTAGTTGTCGGACGAGACCATGTAGGGGAAGTTGCCGTTCGGCGCGTCGAGATGAAATTCGACCGTGTAGTCGTCGACCTTCTTGGTGTTGCCCTTCTGCAGGATGCCGGTGAACACCGACAGCGCGTTGGACGAGTTGGCCGGATCGGCGAGCCGGTCGATGCTGGCCACCACGTCTTCGGCCTTCATCTCGCCGCCCGAGTGGAATTTGACGCCCTTGCGCAGCGCGAAGGTCCACACCGTGCCGTCGGCATTCGGCTTCCAGCTTTCCGCCAGCGCCGGCTTCAGCACGAGGTCCGGACCGTCGACGCAGAGGAATTCGGCCACCTGCTGCATGACGAGCAGGCCGCCGGCGTCGGCGATGGTGACGGGGTCGATCGCCGCTGCCGGCACGCTGCTGCCGACGCGGATGGTGGCACCGGGCGCACCGGCGCGAGCGAGCGAGGGCGCCGCGCCGAAGCCGGCGGCCATGCCGATACGGCCGAGCAGCGGCAGCGACAGGCCGAGCAGGCTGCCATGGCGGACGAATTCGCGGCGGCTGAGGCGGCCGTCGACCAGGCCGTCGATGAGGTGGTTTTCGAGTGGCGTGCGGCCACGCCGCAGGAGATCGAGAATGCGATAGTTCTTGCTCATGGGTCTAAGCCCTTTCCCCAGTTGTTGTGGTTGGCGAGTGCATTCAATTTGCGAGTTCCGTGGAGTTCTCCGGTCCAGGCACTCGGTATCGGTCGATGTACAGTAGCATGCGGTTCCGACCGGTCCATCCGCTCGTTGGGACGGAAAAGTCAGATTTTCTTGATGAATTGTCTGTCGGCAAGGCGACCCGTGGCCGCCTTTTTCCCGATAAATCCTGCTTGCTTTTCGACATCCCTCCTAATTCAGCGGCAGTCTGCGGAAAGTCCCGGGTTTTTCCGGGTCGTGATATTTGTTGCAGGGACCGTTCTCGACGAAATCGCGATGGCAGGCGGCAAGCTTTTCCTGCGACAGCGTCACCCCGAGGCCATGGCCTTCCGGCACGGGCACAACATTGTTCCTCGGCGCGAACGGACCTTCCTCGATGATGTCCATCGGCTGCATGCGAAACAGCGACTGGTTGGGCTCCCTGATCCAGCCGAGCGCGGCGCACAGATGCAGGTAGCAGGCGCTGCCGATGCCGGTGTCGCCGCTGTAGCACCAATAGTCGATGCCGGCATGCTCGCAGGCGCCGACGAAGCGCAGCATGCGGTTGATGCCGCCATGCGCCGTCGGGTTGCCGACGAAGGCGTCGGGTACCTTGAGCTCCATGGCGCGGGCGATGTCGATGTTGTGGGTCGAGAACGGGATCGAGGTGTGGCGGCGCAACTCGCGCATCTCCTCGATGGTCGCCACCGGATCCTCCCAGTTGCGCACGCCAAGCTCTTCCAGCGGCCGCGCCAGCCGCCTGGCGGTCGCCAGCGAATAGGCCTGGTTGGAATCGATGCGGATCATCGCCGCGTCACCGAGCTTTTTGCGGATCAGCTCGACCATCGTCAGCGACACTTTCGGGTCCTGCGTCGAGAACTTGCCCTCGAAGAAGGTCGTGCCGTGGCGCTCGTGGAGTTCGACGCAGTAGTCGGCGACTTCTTCCGGTGTCTTCTCGCCCTTCACCTTGGCGCCGTCGCCGCGCAGCGAGAAATAGTCGGTGAAGGGGATTTCCTTGCGCACCGCGCCGCCGAGCAATTGGTAGATCGGCTGCTTCCAGGCTTTGCCGCGCAGGTCCCACAGCGCCATCTCGATGGCACCGAAAGCCATGATGCGGGTGCGGTCGTTGATCGACTGCACGCCGCTCCAGAACGGCAGGCAGACTTCTTCCGCGCCGGCGATGTCGAAGGCGTCGCGGCCGGTGAGTCGGGTTGCCAGCACGTCGTTGATGACGGCTGCCGCGCCCGGCGTCGGCGCCTCGCCGATGCCGACGAGCCCGTCCTCGGTTTCGACCTCGACGATGGTGGGCGAGAAGCCGTCGAGCTCGCCGAAGACCCAGACATAGGGGGCCTCCAACCGGTAGTTGATCGGTGTCGCCTTGACGCGCCTGATTTTCATGTCAGCCGACCTCGAAGAAGGGTTCGCCGAGCAGGCTGGGGTCCACGTCGATGCCGAGCCCGGGGCCGTCGGGAATTCCCATATGGCTGCCGGTCACCGGCGGCGCGTTCATGGCCGTGCGCACCGTCACCCATTCGTGGAAGGCGATCGCATGCAGCCGGCGCTCCGCCGGCGTCGAGAGCGACAGATGCGCCATCGCGGCGGTATCGATCTCGGCGCCGCCGGTGTCTTCCACCGTGATCATGAAGCCGAGATCGACGGCGACGTCGCGGATCAGCCGTGTCTGCGTCACGCCGCCCAGCCGCGAGATCTTCAGCGTCAGCCCGTCGGCGGCGCCTCGGCGGTGGATTTCCAGCATCTCGCCCAGCGAGGTGACGGATTCGTCCAGCACCATCGGCTTGTCGAGCATGCGGCGCACCGACATGTTCTCATCGAGCGTCGTGCAGGGCTGCTCGAACGTGTAGTCGATCGACCGCGTGGCATCGGCGAACTGGCGCGCCTGATAGGGCGTCCAGGCGGCATTGGCGTCGCAGAAGATCACCGTGCCCTTTGGCACCGCGGAGGCCACCGTCGTCACGCGCTCGATGTCGTCGTGCACATTGCCGCCTACCTTGACCTGCAAGCGGCGGCAGCCTTCGGCAATGATCCGCTTGGCCAAAGCCGCCATCTGATCGAGCGTGCCGTGGGTGACGACCCGGTAGGTCTCCGCCATGTCGCTCTCGCGGCCGCCAAGCATGGTCACCAGCGGCACGTCGGCCGCTCGCGCCGCCAGGTCCCAGCACGCCATGTCGAGCGCCGACTTGATATAAGGGTGGCCCTTGAACACCGTGTCCATCAGCCGGCCGATGCCGGCAAACCCACGCGGATCCTGGCCGATGAGATGCGGCGCGATTTCCGGCACGCCCGCGCGTGTCCCCGCCGGGAACGCGGCCGAGTAGAAATTGCCGAGCGGCGCCATCTCGCCCCAGCCGGTCACGCCGCTGTCCGACGTGATGGCGACGATCACCGCGTCGAAGCAGTCGGCGACGCGCCCCTTCGACATGCGGTAGGGCCCGTCCACGAAGGGCTGCACGACATTATAGGCTTTGATGCTCTTGATCTTCACTGTGCTGTCCGCTGTCCGGGTCTGTCAGTTCTTCGATGCGCGCTTTTCGAGGCCGCGCGCGTAGGCGAGAAGCTCTTCGAAGTCGAGGTCGATATGCTCGCGCGCATGGCGCTGGGCGGCGCGCATGTCGGCGCCTTTCAGCAGCGCCACATAGGTTTCGTGCACGTCTACGGCTGGAACCGGCTCGTTGCGCGCCCGCTGGTGCAGGGCGAAATACATCTGCAGCCGGCTGGTCAGGCGCTGCCAGGTCTCCAGCAGCACCGAATTGTCGGCCCATTCGTAGATCAGCCCGTGCAACTGCAGCGCCGTCTCGATCTGGCGCGTGGTATCGACGGCACGCGTCGCCTGCTTCACCGCCTCATGGCGGCGGTCGAGCTCATCGAAGAAGCGCTGGTCGCGCAGCGGCCAGGTTCGCTCGATGGCGAACTCGTCCAGCACCTGGTTGAGCGAATAGGCATCGACGATATCCTTGGCGGTGACCTCGATGACAAAGGTGCCGGCATAGGGGATGCTGGTCAGGATGCCTTCCTGTACCAGCTCACGCATGGCTTCGCGCAGCGGCGCGCGGCTCACCCGCATCTGTTCAGAGATCCTGAGCTCGTTGAGCTTCTGCCCCGGTTCCAGCTGTCCGGTCAGGATGGCGCGCCGCAGCAGGGCGACGATCTCCGCCCTGCGCGTTGTATCCGCGATCGGACTGAAATCCAGCTTTGCCATAGGTCGACTCCCAAGAGGAATTTCTGCAAGACAAGCAGATTGTCGACAATCTAACAAGAGCCTATTTTTAGATCGAGGTTGGCAGGTACAGAGGCTGTTTCGAAATTCGTTCTGGCGAGTCATATGCTGGCGGTTTCGAGAACCGGAGCGCAGCGGACGTTTAGGTCCGTGAGCACCGGAAGCGCAGAAAACGCCGGCAGATGGCCGCCAGAGTAGAATTTCCAAACTGTCTCAAGCCGCCCGTCCGTAGAAGCCGACCCGCTCCTCGTCGGTGAACATGACGCCGGGACGTTCATAATAGGAGAACACCGCGATCATGCGCTCGCGATTGCCTTCGACGGTGGTGACGCGGTGTGCGGTGTTCTTGCCGCGGAAGACGTTGAGCGTGCCGGCCTTGATGCGCAGGATCTTTGCCTCGGGATCGCGCCCCTCGAGCAGCTTCGCCACGCCGTCATAGTTCGGGTCGCTGTCCGAGCGCAGGTCGGTGCGGTATTCGAAGTCGCCGCCGATTTCCGGGGCCTGCAGCAACAGCGTCGTGGTGAATTCCGAACGGTCGAAATGCCAGTTGAGCGCTTCGCCGGCGCGGTAGCCCATGACATTGGCGCGGGCCAGCGGATCCTGCATAACGTGCAGTTGCGGCTTGTCCATCGTCGCCGCCAGGAACCGCACCAGCGGCGCGTATTCGTAGATCGACAAAACGGTGCTGCCCGGCATCTGGTCGGCACAGACCGTGTGGCTGATCGTCTCGACCTTGCGCAACGCCGGATGATCCGGCGCCAATTCCGGGATCGACGGCTTGAAGTAGATGTTGTGCCTGCGCTTGTGGACATGCGAGCGCGTGTCCATCACCGGCCGAATCTCGGCGACCGCCTTTTCGGCAATGCCGGGGCGCAGGAACCCTTCGAGATTGAACATGCCGTTTGCCGCGAGCGCGGCCTTGGACTCGTCCACCAGCCGCTGCCATTCGGCACTGCCTTCCCGGTCGAGCGGGTAGCGGTCCAGGTCGAGAATGTTTTCGAGCATAGCGTCCTCCGAAATCCTGTGATCACTACACGCCAAGGAAATCTTTGCCGCAACGTGGAAAATTGTTAGGGTTGGGCAAGAAAATCTTTTGAGGGCAAGCGTGGACAAGCTTCCTCCTTTAAATGCGATGCGGACCTTCGAGGTCGCGGCCCGCGCCGGCAGCTTCACGCTCGCCGCCACCGAGCTCGGTGTCTCGTCGGCCGCGGTCAGCCAGCAGATCCGCAACCTGGAAGACTGGTTCGGCAAGCAGCTCTTCATGCGCAACGGCAATCGCATCGCGCTGACCGATGCCGGCCACGCCATCTATCCGCAGACGGCGCATGCGCTGGGCGAGATCGCGGCGGTCGGCCGGCGCATGCTGGAAGGCGGTTTGCGCACGCGCCTCGTGGTCAGCGTGCCGTTCTCGCTGGCCGAGCTTTGGCTGGCGCCGCGGCTGGCCGTGCTGCTCGACGGCTTTCCGAATATGGCGATCGACGTCCGCGTCGAGGACGATCCAGTCGACGTGGTGCGCCAGAACATCGACCTGCGCATCTCCTACGGCGATTACCACTATCCGGCGCTCAAGATGGTGCGGCTCGTTCATGACGAGGTGCTGCCGGTCGCCGCGCCCGACTTCTGGCAGCGACATGGCAACGGGGCCGCCGGCCTGGCGGACGTGCATGAAAGCCACTTCATCCACACCAACTGGGGGCCGAACTATGCCTCGCATCCGAGCTGGGCGGACTGGTTCGCAGCCGCCGGCGGCAGCCGCGCGCCGGACCCTTCGCATGGCCGCCGCGTCGGCCTCTCCAGCCTGGCGATCGGCGCCGCGCGATTGGGGCTGGGGATTGCGCTGGGGCAACGGATCATGGCGAGCGCCGATCTCGGAGCAGGCCGGCTCATCGCGCTGTCTTCCGTCTCCGTTCGCCTCGGCCAACCCTATTGCGCCTTCATGCTGCCGGCGAAATCGGAACGTGCCGACATCGCCGGGCTGGTGGAGCTTCTTGGAACGAATGAGCGCTCATAGCAAAACGGCGCCCTCGACGTGGGTGTCGAGGGCGCCGTCGGACCGGAAACTGATGGGGGTTATCAGCTGGCCGGTTTCGGTTGCGGCAAGGGAGAAACCGGCATTCCGGGTCCGATCTTCTGCAGATTGCCCGTGATCACCTGGTCGGTCTCGGAGATGCCGGAGGTCACGGAAATGAGGTCGCCGTCGGTGGGCCCAAGCGACACCAGCTTCTGGTCGACGGTGTTGCCCTTGCCGATGACGTAGAGGTACTTGCCGAGCTGGCTGGAACCCAGCGCCACCTGCGGCACCATCAGCGTGTTGGGCTGTTCCTTCACATGCAGCCGCACCCGCACATATTGCCCCGGCAGCAGCGTGAACTTGGCGTTGCCGATCGTGGCGCGCGCCGTGATCGTGCCGGTCGAATGGTCGATCGTGTTGTCGATGAAGGTCAGCTCGCCCTTCTGGCTGGCCTGGGTCTCGCCGGGCAGGAGCACGTCGACGGCGATCGGACCATTGGCCTTCGCCTGCTCGATCTGGATGAGATCGGTCTCGCTCGGATTGAAGGTCACATAGATCGGGTCGAGCTGCACCAGCGTGTTGAGCACCGTGCCGGCGACGCTGACCAGCGTGCCGACCGAGGCCTGGTTGCGGCCGATACGCCCAGGGAAGGGCGCCTTGATCTCGGCATAGCCGAGGTTGAGCTCGGCCGTCCGCACCGTCGCCTGGTCGACGGCGAGGGCGGCTTGCGCCGTGCGCAGATTGCTGGTGCGCTGGTCGAAGCTGTCCTTGTCGAGGTAGCCGGCCTTGGCAAGATCGGTGCCGCGGCCAAGATTGGACTTGGCATATTCGAGCGTCGCGCTATCGCGCTGCACCTGGGCCTTCGCCTGGTCCAGCGCGGCCTGATAATCATCCGGCGCGATGCGGTAGAGCATGTCGCCCTGCCTGACGTCGCTGCCGTCGGCCGCCGTCTGCTCCTGCAGATAGCCCGGCACGCGCGCCTGCAGCGTGATGCTGCGGATCGACTCCACCCGCGCGGCGTAGTCGAGATAGATCGGCAGCGTCTTCTTGACGACATTCACCACCGGCACCGGCATCACGAAGGCCGCCGGCGCGGGCGCCGCGCCCGCCGAGCCGCCGCTGAGATTGCCCATATCGAGCAAATGCACGCTGGCCACCGAGATTGCGCCGAGCGCAACGGCCGTCCCTAAAGCGATTTTCCATTTACGCATTTTGGTCTCCAATCCTATTCGGCCGCCTGGGCGAGCTGAAGCGCCGGCTCGGCGGTCGGTTCAATTTCTTGCTGCTGGGGGGCGTCGTGGTGTCCCCTGGCTGGTTCCTTTTCGCCACGGCGTTCGCGCAACTGCTCGATCACCGCGTAGAAGACAGGCACGAACACCAGCGACAGGATGGTCGCCGCCACCATGCCGCCGAAGACGGTGGTGCCGATCGATTGCCGGCTGGCAGCACCCGCGCCTGTCGCGAACATCAGCGGCAGCACGCCGAGGATGAAGGCAAAGGCCGTCATCAGGATCGGCCGCAGCCTGAGCCTTGCCGCTTCCATCGACGCCTCGACGATGGTCAGGCCTTCCTCGCGCCGCCGTCTTGCGAACTCGACGATCAGGATCGCGTTCTTCGCCGCCAGGCCGATCAGCATGACGAAGCCGATCTGCGAGTAGACGTCGATCTGCATGCCGCGCAGCAAAAGCACGACGAAGGCGCCGAACAGAGCCAGCGGCACGGCGAGCAGCACCATGAAGGGCATCGCCCAGCTTTCATACTGCGCCGCCAGGATCAGGAAGACAAAGACGATCGCCAGCCCGAAGACCACCGAGGCGATCGATCCAGCCTTGAGCTCCTGATAAGTGATGCCGGTCCATTCGTAGCCGAAGTCGCGCGGCAGCACGTTGGCCGCCGCCCGCTCCATGGCCGCCACCGCCTGCCCGGACGAGAAGCCTGGGGCAGCGCCGCCATTGATCAGGGCCGAGGCATTGTTGTTGTAATGCGGCACGGTCTCCGGACCGACGATCGGCACCAGCTTGCCCAGCGTGCTCAGCGGCACCATGCCGCCCGAGGCGTTGCGCACATAGAGCCTGGAGATGTCGGTGGCGTCGGCGCGCGCGTCCTTGTCGGCCTGGATAGTCACACGGAAGGTGCGGCCGAACAGGTTGAAGTCGTTGACGTAGAGCGAGCCGAGATAGATCTGCAGCGTGTTGAAGACGTCCGGCAGGTTGAGGCCGAGCAGCTTCGCCTTGCTGCGGTCGAGGTCGTAGTTGAACTGCGGCGTCGAGGTCGAGAAGGACGAGAACAGCTGCTGCGGATTGAGTTCCGGCTGCTTGCGCGCCTCGGCCAGCAGCGCCTGGGTGACGTCGTTCAGCGCAGCGCTGCCGCGACCCGACAGGTCCTCCACCTGGAACTCGAAGCCACCGGTGGTTCCGATGCCCGGGATCGAGGGTGGATCGAAGGAGAGCGCGAACGCATCCGGCATCTGCAAGAGCTTGCCGCGCACCTGTTCGACCAGTTTCGAGGCGCTCTGGTCGGGGCCGCGTTCGTCCCACGGCTTCAGGATGGCGAATTCCACGGCCGAGTTCGACTGCGCGGCGCTGGTCAGGAAGTTGAGGCCGCTGATCGAGCCGACGATGTCGACGCCTGGCGTGTTCTGCAGGATGTCGCGCGCCTTCTGCGCCACCGCGTCGGTGCGCTCCAGGGAAGCGCCGTCCGGCAACTGGATGACGACGAAGAAATAGCCCTGGTCCTCCACGGGAAGGAAGGTCGAAGGCAATTTCTGCCAGACGAAATAGGTGGCGACGAGACCGGCCGCGAACAGGCCGAGCATGATCCAGCGCAGCTTGATCAGGATGCGCACGCCATGGGCATAGGCATGCGACAGCCAGTCGAAGCCGGCGTTGAACCAGCGGAACAGCACGAACTGCGTTTCGCCGCGATGGCGCAGGAAGGCGGCGCTCAGCGCAGGCGACAGCGTCAGTGAGTTGAAGGCCGAAATGCCGACCGAGATCGCCACGGTAAGCGCGAACTGGTTGTAGAGCCGGCCGGAAACGCCGGGGATGAAGGCGACGGGGATAAACACCGCCATCAGCACCGCGGTGGTGGCGATGATCGGTCCGGTCACCTCGGCCATCGCCGCGCGCGTCGCGGCAAGCGGCTTGAGCCCGGCCTCCAGCTGTCGCTCGACATTTTCGACCACCACGATGGCGTCGTCGACGACGAGGCCGATCGCCAGCACCATGCCGAGCAGGGACAGCATGTTGAGCGAGAAGCCCAGCATGTACATGATCGCCAGCGTCGCGATCAGCGAGACGGGAATGGCGATGGTCGGGATGATGGTGGTGCGCCAGCTCTGCAGGAAGATGAACACCACCGCCACGACCAGCACCAGCGCTTCGCCGAGCGTGATCAGCACGTCATGCATCGAGGCCGACACGAAGCGCGTCGTGTCGTAGTGCATGGCGTAGTGGACGCCCTTCGGGAAGCGCTGCGACAGCTCCTGCATCTTGTCCTTGACCCGCTGCTGCAGGTCGAGCGCGTTGGAGCCGGGCATCTGGTAGACGGCCAAAACCACGGTCGGGTCCTTGCCGAAGAAGGCGGAGGAAGAATATTGCAGCGCGCCGAGCTCGATGCGGGCGACGTCGCGCAGCCTGACCAGCGAGCCGTTCTCGGAGTTGGCGCGCACGACGATGTCGCCGAATTCCTTGGGATCGCTCAAGCGGCCGACGGCATTGACCTGCATTTCAAAGGCGGTGCCGGCGGGCGCGGGCGACTGGCCGATCTTGCCGGCCGCAACCTGCACGTTCTGCTCCGCAATCGCGTTCTGCACGTCGACAGCGGTGATGCCGAGATTGGCCAGCTTGTCCGGGTCGAGCCAGACACGCATCGAATAGCGGCGCTCGCCGAAGATCTGCACGTCGCCGACGCCGGGCAGGCGCTTCAGCGGATCGACCACCTGCAGATAGGCGAGGTTGCTCAGCGCCACCGGATCGACGGAGCCGTCCGGCGATGTGAGGTCGACGATCAGCACGAAATTGGGGTTCTGCTTCTTGATCGTCACGCCGCCTTGGTTGACGATGGCGGGCAGGGAGGATGCCGCTTGGCTGACGCGATTCTGCACGTCGACCGCCGCCGTGCTGAGCGGATAGCCGACATCGAAGGTAATGGTGATGGTGGACGAGCCGTCATTCGAGCTCGTCGACGACATGTAGGTCATGCCTTGCACGCCGTTGATCTGCTGCTCGAGCGGCGTGGTGACCGTATCGGCCACGACCTGCGCGCTGGCGCCGGGATAATGGGCGCTGACCACGACTTGCGGGGGCGTGATGTCGGGGAACTGCGAGACCGGCAAAAGGAAATAGGCGATCGCACCGGCGAGCACCATGATGATGGCGATCGCCGACGCGAAGATCGGACGGTGGATGAAGAAGTTCACCATGATGCGGACGCCTCGCCGAACGGTTTTGCGAAATGGCGCAGGCGCCGGGTCCGGCCGGAGCCGGAATCCTCCAGGAAGGATGGCGCGATGTTGTCCGGCGCCTGGTCAGCCGCGCGCGAGCGCAGCATCCGTTCGAAGGCTTTGGGGTCGACCCCGTCAGCCTTCATCACCAGCCGGATCATCGGATCCCGGATGGCTTCGTCGATCGTCAGGTCTTTGCGCTTTTGCATAGGAGTGGCTCCTTGCCCGGCCCGCATCGATTGATCACGGACCGCTTTTTCTCGTTCTTCACCGGCCGAAGCCGCATGACAGGCAGGTTTTGTGTCCTATCTCACTCTGGCAGGGCTATCGGAGGGCCTTGTCGTTTGACGGCGAGTGATATAGGTGTTACCAGTAAGTAACATGCTGGAAGTTACAGACCGGTAACACCCTAGTCAAGAGGTGGCGACGGTTTTTTTGGAAACGACGAAAGGAGATCATGATGACTGACGGCGTCGCGGAGCGTTCCCGCCCCCGGGATCGAATCCTGGAGACGGCGCAGGATATGTTCCACAAGCACGGCATCAAGGGTGTGGGCGTCGACGCCATCACCGAGGCTGCCGGCACCAACAAGATGACGCTTTACCGTCACTTCGAGTCGAAGGACGAACTGGTCATCGAATGCCTGCGCGCCACGGCGGCGAAGGCATCGAGGATCTGGGACGAGTTCGAGGCCCAGCATCCCGGCGACAAGCTCGCCCAGCTGCATGCATGGGTTCAAAAAGCTTCGGAACTGCTCAGCGCCGACAGCCGCGGCTGCGACATGGCCAATGCCGCCGTCGAGCTTACCGAGACCGATCACCCGGCAAGGCGCGTCATCAAGGAGCTGAAGGAAGCCCAGCGCGAGAAGCTGGTTGCGCTTTGCCGCGACGCCGGCATCGGCCAGGCCGAGCTTCTCGCCGACACGCTATCGCTGCTGCTCGAAGGCGCGCGCGTCTCGATGCAGAGTGTCGGCGCCGAAGGCCCGAGCGCGCAGTTCGTGCGCATGGCCGAGAGCCTGATCGTCTCGTTCCGGGTGCGCTGATCGCGCTGCTCACGGAGTTCCCCTTATCCGGCCGCTTCGCGGCCACCTTCTCCCCGAGGGGAGAAGAGGTCTCCTCTCCCCTCGGGGAGAGGTCGGATTGCCCGAATTGCTTTGCAATTCGGTTGGGCAATCCGGGTGAGGGGCTGGTGCGCCTCCAGGTCACGCTGTTCGGGCAAAGAAAAAGCCCGCTGCCGGGAGGAGGTGGCAGCGGGCTTCGATTTCGAATACGGCACGGGAGGAGGTGTACCGTATCCACCGTCGGCATCACATCTGGGAGGAGGAGACGGCCGACACCCAAATAGATACGGGGTGCCTAACGATTCGGCAATTGCGAAACGTGCATAGCTGCTGTGCAGAATTGCCGGATCAATCGTCAGACAAATCCACAACCAGCCGTTGGCGGCGGGCGCCTGCTACTGCACAGGCACGTTTTCCTTGAAGATCAGCCGCGGCTCGATGAACTTTTTCGTCAGATAGGGTGCCGAGGAGGCGATCGAGCCCAGCAGGCGGATCACGGACTGCTCGGCGATCAGCCGCGCATTCTGGTCGATGACGACATCGGCGAGATCGTCGACGAGATAGCGCCGCGTCTCCTTGGTCAGATCGTGGCAGATGAAGACCGGCTTCCTGCGCGGCTTGACCTCGAGCAGGGCCTTGGCCACGCCGGAGCGTCCGGCGCCGACGCAATAGATGCCGAGCAGCTCCGGTTCGTTGTGCAGCGCTTTGATGGTTGCGCTGTAGCTGGCGTCCGGGTCGTCATTACTCTCGGCGGCACTTGAGACGGTGAGGTTGGGAAACTCCTCGCTCAGCACCGAACGAAAGCCCATCTCGCGCTCCTCGTGGCCGCGATAGGAGCGTGAGCCGACCACCATCGCCAGATGCCCGGTGCGGCCGCTCAAGAATCTGCCCATCAGCAACGCCGCCGTGCGACCCGCCACTCGGTTGTCGATGCCGACATAGGCCGAGCGGGGTGCTGCCGGCACGTCCGAGATCAGCGTCACCAGCCTGATCCCGGCATCGACCAGCTCGCGCAGGATGTTGCGCGTGCGCGGGTGGTCGACGGCGATGACGCCGACGCCATTGGCCTTCAGCGACAGATTCTCCGCAGCACTCTGCAGCGCGCCAGGTGAGATACCGGCAAGGTTATGGATGCGGCAGGAAGCGACCAGGGGCAGGCGCGCGGCGTAGTCCTCGATGTGATGGGCGAGATCGGCCATGAAGGCGTTGGACCCGATCGGCAGGAAGAATTCGAGATGCGCCGGTTTCGACGGCAGCACGACCTGGTCGAGCGTCGGCAGATAGCCGAGCTGCTTGGCAGCCTCCATCACGCGCTGCCGGTTGGCCGCGCTCGCGCCTGGGCGGTTGTTCAGCACCCGGTCGACCGTCGCGGTCGACAGGCCGCAGCTCCGGGCGATGTCGGTTACGGTGGCTTTCATGGGTCCAGTCATAGGATGGAATGCGAGCCCCTATCAGGCCAAATCAATACCGGTCGATCAACGCCAGGCCAAATCAGCCATGCTGCTGCGGGCCGTCGGAAATCGCGTCCTTGATCTCCTTGTCCGACATGCCGGTGATGACGCGCTCGACCTCCGCGACGGTCGTCTTTTTCGGATCGATGTCGTCGGCCACCACCTTGCCCCGGCGCATCACCACGATGCGGTCGACCACCTGGAAGACGTGATGGATGTTGTGCGCGATGAAGATGCAGGAATGGCCGGAATCGCGGGCGCTGCGCACGAAGCTAAGCACGCCTTGCGTCTCGGCGACGCCGAGATTGTTGGTCGGCTCGTCGAGGATGATGAGATCGCTGTCGAAATGCATGGCGCGCGCGATCGCCACGGCCTGCCGCTCGCCACCCGACAGCGAGCCGATCGGCGTCGTCGGCGGGATGTTTTTGGTGATGCCGACTTGCCTGAGCAGGTCGCGCGCCACCGCGTTCATCGCCTCCTGGTCCATGCGGTTCAGGAAGCGCGGCGCTTTGATCGGCTCGCGCCCCAGGAACAGGTTGCGCGCGATCGACAGCTGCGTGACCAGCGCCGAGTCCTGGTAGATCGTCTCGATGCCATGCGCGATCGCGTCGCTGGTCGAGCGCAAGGTCACTTTCTTGCCGCGGATGAAGATGTCGCCGCTGGTCAATGGCACCGCGCCCGACAGCACCTTGATCAGCGTCGACTTGCCGGCGCCGTTGTCGCCGAGCAGGCCGACGATCTCCTTTTCGTTGACGTGGAAATTGGCGTCCACCAGCGCCTGCACGCGCCCGTAGGACTTGCGGATATTTTCCATGCGAATCAGGGGCTCGGCCATCGTCTTAAGTCCCTGCCTGATGCCGGCGTTCGAGCCATGAATGCAGCGCCATCATGCCGAGGATGATCGCGCCGATGAAGATGTTGTAGGCAAGGCCTGGCACGCCGATCAGCACGATGCCGTTGCGCATGACGCGCAGGATCAGGATGCCGAGCACCGTGCCGATGATGGTGCCGCGCCCGCCGGTCAGCGCCGTGCCGCCGATCACCACCATGGCGATGACCTCGAGCTCGTAGCCGGTGCCGCTGTTGGGGTTGGCGGCGGACGTGCGCAGCGACGAGATGACGCCGGCAAGCGAGGCCATCACCGCCGACAGGATGAACAGGCCGACCTTGACGCGGTTGACGTTGACGCCGCGCGCGCGGGCCGCGTTCGGATTGCCGCCGGCGGCCTGGATCCAGTTGCCGGTCCGGCTCTGCGTCAGCACGTAGCCGAGCACGATCGCGGCACCGATGAACCAGAACAGCGAGGCGTAGACGCGGAACGGGCCGACATAGAAGTCGCCGACCAGGATGTTCGCAAGCCAGCTGCCTTCGGCGCTCCAGGTGCGCTGCGGAAAGCCGTCGGTGATGAACAATGCCGTGCCGCGCACGACCAGCAGCATACCGAGCGTCACCAGGAAGGACGGGATCTTGAGCTGCGTGACGAACCAGCCATTCACCAGTCCGATAACGGCCGCGACCAGCAATGCGATCAGCAGGCCCACTTCCAGCGAGGTGACGCCGCTGTTGTAGAGCGTCCACATCAGCACCGGCGAGAAGCCGAACAGCGAGCCGACCGAAAGGTCGAATTCGCCCGATGTCATCAACAGCGTCATCGCCAGCGCGATCAGGCCGAGCTCGACGGTGAAGGCCAGGATGTTGGAGATGTTCTGCGGCGACAGGAAGTCGGGATTGATGCCCCAGAAGACGACGAGCTCGACGATGAGCAGCACCAGCGGTCCGAATTCCGCTCGCGCGATCAGGCGTTGGATGAAGGAACGGTTTTCCATTGAACCCGCGACAAAAGCGCGGCCGTCCGATTGGGACGGCGCGGGGAGAAGAAAAACGGCCGCGACAGGGCGTCGCGACCGTTCGCTTGAGGGTTATTTGCCGGACAGGATCTTGTCGTAGACGCCGGCGGTGTCCTTCTCATAGAGCGCGCCGGTGATGACGTTGAAGCCCGGAGGGATGCCGCTGGCAGCCATGTTGGCCATCGACAGCGCGATATAGCTGGTCGCTTGCGGATCCTGCCACTGTCCGGCGTTGACGTAGCCGTTCAGTACTTCCTGCGTGGTGTCGAGCGAGTTGCCCCAGCCGACGACCGGGATTTCGCCCGGCTTCACGCCGGCCTGGTCGAACACGCGCTTGATCGAGCCGGTGACGAGGTCGCCCAGGCCGATGATCGCCTTCACCTTGCCCTTGTGCGCGGTGAGGTAGTCGACCATGCGGTTGATCGCTTCGGCTTGGTCGAGCGTCGCCTCGGTCACCTCATAGGTGATGCCGGCCGGCTCGAACACGCTCTTGATGCCTTCCTCTTCCTGCACGCCATAGGTGGCGCCGGGGATCTCGACCGGCATCCAGACGAAGTCGCCCTTCTTCACCAGGCCCTTGTCGACCAGATACTGTGCCCAGTGCTTGCCGAAGGTGACGTTGTCGCCGCCGACATAGGCATTGAAGTTCGCTTTCGGATCGGGCGTGTTGAAGTTGATGATCGGGATGTTGGCCGCGCGGGCCTCCTTGACGATCTCGACGAGGCTGCCCGGATCGGGGCTCGTTGTGGCGATGCCGTCGGCCTTGGCCGCGATCGCGGCGCGCACGGCCTCCTGCTGGGACGCGACGTCGCCATTGTGGAACGAGGTGTTGACGGTGTTGCCCGTGTCCTTGGCCCATTGCTTGGCCCCGGCCAGGAAGTAGGTCCAGACCGGATCGGCCGGGCCGCCATGCGAAATCCAATAGAACGTCTTGGCCTGAGCCATCGCCGGAATGGCGATGGCCATGATCAAGCCAAGCGCGAGCAGTCTTAGCCGCGAAAGCATTCGATTTTCTCCCATGTTGAAACTCTCCTCCTGGATCAGCGCAATGCGGGCCTGGGACCGCATCTCCTGCCAGCGCCGACCGGAACGTCTAGAGCATTCTCTTTTTCGGGCGGTGGCAAGCCTCCATCGCCAGTGGATGTTGGCACAGGCGCGCACGCCATCAGCAATCCCATCAGATTGCATCAGCTGCGGCGATTTTTCTGTGAGGGCGCCGGGCCTCAGCCGCGCTTGGCCGCCTGCCTGCGATCAGCGCGATGGCTGCGCCAGATCCTGCCCAGCCGGTCGACCGCAAGTGCTGCGACCAGCAGCACGCCGACCGCGAAACTGGTCCATGCGCTGGCGATGCCAAGCAACGCCATGCCGCTCAAAACGACCTGGATCACCAGCGCGCCGATCGCCGCCCCGACGACGCTGCCGTGGCCGCCCGACAATCGCGTGCCGCCGATCAGCGCCGCCGTTATGGCGAACAGGGCGAAGTCATTGCCGTCGGCGGGCGCGATCGCGCCTTGCGCGCCAAGATGAATGACGCCGGCGAGCCCCGCGACCGCGCCCATCAGCGCCAGCGCCATCAGCCGTACGGTGGTCGTTGCGATGCCGGCATCGGCGGCCGCTTCCGGATTGCTGCCGGTCGCCTGCACGCGGTAGCCGAAGCGCGTGCGGTGCAGGACGATGTGCAGCGTGAGCGCCAGCAGGACGAAGATGACGACGCTTGCCGGCACCACGCCGAAAGCCTTGCCGGAAAGCGTCGAGAAGAAACCGCCGTCGTCTGCCGGCGGGGTGATCGCTTGTCCTTTGCCAACGACCGACGACAGGCCGTAGGCTATCCACCAGGTGCCGAGCGTCACCGCGATAACCGGCACCCGCAATGCCTGCGCAAGCAGGCCGTTGACGAGGCCGATGCAGGTGCCGAGCGCGACGCCGGCGAGCGCCGAAAGCCAGGGATCTATTCCGGCTGCGATCAGGACTGCCGCGACGACCGCCGCAAGGTGGAACACGGCGCCGACCGACAGGTCGATCTCGCGCAGCGAAAGCACGAACACCATGCCGATGGCGGCGATGCCGGGAAGGGCGGCCTGCTCGATCAACGCAAACAGATTGGCGGGTTCGAGGAACGACCGCTGCAGCCAGCCAAGCAGCCCGACCAGCACAACCAGCGCGACGACCACGCCGGCCTCGGCCGGCAACCGGAAGCTCGGCTTCGTCTTCGGCGTCGCCGATCCGGCCAGGCGCGGGCTGGTGTCGGCAGTGGTCATGCGGCGTTCCTTTGGCTGGTCGTTGCCGGCTCGGGTGCAGGTGCCGCCGTGTCGCCGGTGATCAGCTTGCGAAGAGCCGCGGCGTCCATCTCGGCGCCGGCGACTTCACCGGCGATCCGGCCGTCGCGAAAGGCGAGGACGCGGTCGCAAAGTCCGGCCAACTCGGACATTTCGGTTGAATGCAGCAGCATGATGCAGCCGCTGGCGGCCATTTGCCGGATCAGCCCGTAGATCTCCTGCTTGCTGCCGGTGTCGATGCCGCGCGCCGGCTCATCCAGCAGCACGACCTGCGGACCGATCTCCAGCCATCTGCCGATAGCCACCTTCTGCCGGCCGCCCGTGGACAGGGACCCGGCGAGCTCGTCGCTTCCGCTTCGAATGCGCAGCGCCTCGACCTGCCGTGCCGCGCGCTCGGCCGCTGCCTTCGGCGAATACCAGCGACGGCCCCAGTCGCGCGCGCCGACCACCACGCTGGAGAGGTTGAAGGCGATGGACCTGTCGGCCATCACGCCGGCGTGGCTGGAGGTCAGGCAGATGCCGCGCCGCGCGGCCTCGGTGCGGGTCCTCGGCAGGCTATCGCCGTCGGGGAAACGCACCTTGCCCTTGCGCGCCCTGCGGTGGCCGAACAGCATGGCAAGGACGTCCGACGCACCGGAGCCGGGAAGGCCGGCGAGGCCGGTGATTTCGCCCCCGCGGGCGCTGAACTCGACGCCCGCGAGCCGGCCGCCGCTCAGGCCGGAAACGGTAAGTTGCGGCCGCAGCGTGCCGGCGAGGTTCGACAGCGATCGCAAGGGCAGCGGGAAGAGCGTCAGGCCCAACTGGCCGATCATCGCTTCCTCGGTCGCCGTCAGGTCGGAGCGCGGCTTGGAGAGCACGTCGCGGCCGTTGCGCATGACTGTGACCTGGTCGGCGAGCGCGAGCGCTTCCTCAAGCCGGTTGGTGAGATGGAGAATGGTCATGCCACGCGCTTTCAGCTCGCGCAGCACCGCGAACAGCCTGTCGCGCTGGTTTCGGTCGAGCGCCTCGCACGGCTCGTCCAGCACAAGCAGCCTCGGATGTTCGAGCAGTGCGGCGGCGATGCCGACGAGTTGCCTTTCGCCGGGATCGAGTTCGCCGAGCGGCGCGCCGACATCGACCGCGAGACCGAGCTGGCGCAGCAGCGCAAAACTGCGCGCCCTCATCTCGCGGCGCGAGACCAGGCCGCTCTGCAACGGCTCGCGATTGACGAACAGATTGGCGAGCACCGGCCGGTCAGGAAACAGAGCGGATTGCTGCAGCACCACCGCTAAGCCGTGCTTGCGCGCCGTGTTCGGGCTGTCGATGGCGACCTTATGGCCGTCGATTTCGATCGCGCCGCCATCCGCGCGCTCAATGCCGGCCAATATCCTAGCCAGAACCGACTTGCCGGCGCCGCTTTCGCCGACGACGGCATGGATCGTGCCCCGCTCCGCGGCAAGGCTCATGTCTTCGAGCGCGACAAAGCCGCCAAGGCGCTTGGCGAGGTTGCGCACCGAGATCACTGGCGAATCTGACATTCAGGCGGCCCCCCGACCGCGATGCGATCTTGGAGCGGATCGCGCCCGTAGTCACCTGTATTTCATAAAAAATTACGCTGATGGCAGCCGGCCTCGCCGACGTCGTCAGAGAAGGCCCGCCCTGGACAGGTCGCGCATCAGGTGGCTGGCGCCGTAGGTCCAGTGCGGGCAATCCGGCGACAGGCGCACGCGGTTGGTGAGCGCGCCGAGCTTTTCCGACGAGATGGTGACGATGTCGCCGACCTTGTGAGTAAAGCCCTTGCCCTTTTCGCCGCGATCCTTCGAGGGCACGAACATGGTGCCGAGATAGAGCGCCAGCCCGTCGGGATACTGATGGTGGGGTCCCATCGCCGCCTTGGCCAGCTCTTCCGGCGAACGGCTGATTTCCGCCATCGAGCTTGCGCCCTCCAGCGAGAAGCTATCCTCGCCTTCGACGCTGAGCCGCACCGTCGCGCGCTTCACATCGGCGATGGAAAACGTCTCGTCGAACAGGCGGATGAACGGCCCGAGCGAGGCGGAAGCATTGTTGTCCTTGGCCTTGCCGAGCAGCAGCGCCGAGCGTCCCTCGACGTCGCGCAGATTGACGTCGTTGCCGAGCGTGGCGCCGACGATGCGGCCGGAACCGTCGGCGATCATGGCGATCTCCGGCTCCGGATTGTTCCAGGTGGAGACGGGATGCAGGCCGACATCGGCGCCGAAGCCGACGGAGGCCATCGGCTGGCATTTGGTGAAGATCTCGGCATCCGGGCCGATGCCCACCTCCAGATATTGCGACCAGGCGCCGCGCTGGATCAGCTTGGCCTTGATCTCCATGGCTTCGGGCGAACCGGGCTTCAGCTTCGACAGGTCATGGCCGATCAGCCCTGCGATGTCGGCGCGGATGGCGTCCGCCTTTTCGGCCGAGCCGCGTGCCTGCTCCTCGATGACGCGCTCGAGCAGGCTGACGACGAAGGTGACGCCGGAAGCCTTCACCGCCTGCAGGTCGACGGGCGAAAGCAGGATTGGCTTCTTCGCATCGCGTTTGTCTTCGAAACTGTTCGCCGCGATGTCGGCGAGCGAGCCGATCGCCTTGCCCTTGGCCGAGCGCACATAACCGGCCGGATCCTTCAGTTCGCAAAGGTCGCGCACCGTGGGCGCCGCGTTCGAGGTGATATCGATGACCTGGCTCTCGCGTACCGTGACCACCAGCGGATGGGAACTTTCGCTTGTCCTGGCGCGGCCAACGAACATTCCGTCGGCGGGCAGGCGGGTCGGATCGGTCATGGTGATGCTTCCTCTCGGTTTTTTCGCGCGCGGCACTTTTCCCCGATTTCGTGGAAACGTCTATCCCGCCCGCCGCAACATTTATGGCCATCGGTATGCTGTCACACAGCCATGGCCGGACTGGCCCATCGAAGCGACCTTTCAAATTTGTGAAATCGACAATAGGATTTTCACGAAGCTCTAGCGCCGAGGTGACCTCTTGCCCGTAGCCTTTTCCGATCCGATCTGGCGAAAGCCCAAGGCAGTCCCGGCATTTCAGTCCGGATTGTCGAGCGGCGGCACGCTGGACGCGGTCATCGTCGGCGGCGGCATCATGGGCCTTTCGACGGCGCTGCATGCGGCACGCGCCGGCCTTTCGGTGCAAGTGCTGGATGCCGGCGCGATCGGGCAGGGAGCTTCGGGCCTCAATGGCGGCCAGGTCATTCCCGGCCTCAAATACGACCCTGAATGGCTGCTCAGGCATTTCGGCAAGGAGCGCGGCGAAGCCCTGGTGGAATTCACCGCCGCGACGGCCGACGCGGTGTTCGATTTGATCCGCAACGAGAAGCTGGCCGTGCCGTTCACGCGCAATGGCTGGATCCAGGCGGCGCACACCGAGACCGCCTTGAAGGCGGCGGCCAACCGCGATCGCCAATGGCGCTCGCGCGGCGCCGACGTCGAACTGCTCGACAGGGCCGGGATCGCGGCGATGACCGGCGCCAGGGGCTATCTCGGCGGCTGGCTCGACCGCCGTGCCGGCGTCATCGATCCGCTGTCCTATACACTCGAACTCGCCCGCGTCGCCTCGGCCGCCGGCGCCAGCATCGCCGAGCAGCAGCGAGTGGTGAAGCTCTCCAAGGAAGCCGGCGTCTGGCGGGTTTCGACCCAAAGCGGCACCGAATTGCGCGCCAAGGCGGTCGTGCTTGCCACCAACGCCTATACGGATGGGCTGCTGCCCGGCCTCGCGCAGACGATCGTGCCGCTGCATTCCTTCCAGATTGCCACCGCGCCGTTGCCAGCCGACCTTGCCGCAACCATCCTGCCGGGCGGCCAGGCGGTTTCGGATTCCCGCCGCATCCTGATCTATTACCGCCGGAGTCCCGACGGTAGGATGGTGCTGGGCGGCCGCGGCCGCATGGCGCTGCCTTCACGCGCGGCGGATTGGGCGCATTGCGAACGCGCGCTCATCCGCCTCTATCCGGCGCTCGCCGGCGTCGCCGTCGAAAAGCGCTGGTTCGGCCGCGTGGCGCTGACGCCGGATCACTTGCCGCATCTGCATGAGCCGGAGAAAGGCTTGCTCGCCGTCGTCGGCTGCCAGGGCAGGGGCGTCGGCCTGATGAGCGCGCTGGGCAGGCGCATGGCAAACTACCTTGCGAGCGGTGACGCCAGGCAATTGCCATTTCCCTTGTCGCCGATCCGGCCGATCCCGTTCCACGCTTTCCGGCAGGTCGGCGTCGCTGCCGCAATCACCTGGTATCGCATGCTCGACGCGTTCGAACGCTGACGCCGATCGCGTGCGGCGCACAAGCGATTCAGCTTGCGATTCAGCTTGACAGTTTCATGAATATGAAAAAGCATTAGTCGATTTCAAAAATCCGATGGACAGTTCAATGTCGTCGACCATCGTTGCAGCTCGGCCATCGCCGGAAACCCGCATCTCGCCGGCGTTCCGCTTCGCCATGCTGCTGCCGGGCGGGCTGGTCACCTTCTTCCTGATCCTGTTCGCGCTCGGCCTCGTGGTCTTCCTCGCCTTCAGGGGCAATGACGGCTCGCTGCTCGGCATCGGCCTGACGGCGGAGAATTTCGTCACCGTCGCCACCGACCCACTCTATTGGACGGTGACGCTGCGCTCGCTCGTCATCGCCGGCCTGGTGACGCTCGCTACCGTCGCCACCGCCTATCCGGTCGCCTATTACCTCGCCTTCCATGCCGGCCGCCGCCGCAACCTGCTTCTTTTCCTGGTCACGCTGCCTTTCTGGACCAGCTATCTCTTGCGCGTCTTCGCCTGGAAGATCGTGCTTGCCTATAATGGGGTGCTGAATTCGGCCTTCATCGAGACCGGCCTCTGGTCCGAGCCGACGCTTGCCTTCCTCAACACGCCGGCGGCGGTGGTCGTCACGCTCGCCCACGCTTACGCGCCTTTCGCCATCCTGCCGATCTATGTGGCGCTGGACACGATCCCGAAATCGCTGCTCGAAGCCGCCTCCGACCTCGGCGCGCGGCCTTTCACCAGCTTCCGCCGCGTCGTGCTGCCGAACTCCATGCCGGGCGTGCTGGCGGCCGCCCTCGTCGTCTTCGTGCCGACGGTCGGCGACTATGTCACGCCGGCCATGGTCGGCGGTCCGGCCAGCACCATGATCGGAACGTTGATCCAATCGCAATTCGGCAAGGCCAATGACTGGCCGTTCGGCGCGGCCTTGTCGGTCTGCGTCATGCTGGTCATCCTGTGCGTGGTGCTCGTCGCGCGGGGCGCCGACCGCCGGTTCGGCAGCCGTACATGAGCGCGCGCACCGACACCAATTCAGGCGGCGGCTGGCTCGGCCTCTATGTGCTTGGCTATCTCGTCTTCCTCTATCTGCCGGTGCTTTTGATCCCGCTGTTTTCCCTCAACAACTCCATCCAGGCGGCATTCCCGCTGCAGGGTTTCACGCTTGACTGGTACCGCACGCTCTACGGCAATCCGGCGCTCTCCGGCGCCTTGGCCAACAGCTTGGTCATCGGCATCATCGCGGCCTCCGGCGCGACGCTCTGCGGCATCACCGTCTCCTATATGGACCTTTACGGCCGTTCGCCGCTCGCCGCCACCATCAGCGCCATCGCCCGCCTGCCGATCCTGATCCCCGGCGTCATCGTCGGCATTTCGCTTCTGATCCTGGTCAACCTCATCGGCCTCGGCCCGTCGCGCATTTCGATCGTGCTCGGCCATATCCTCGTCGCGCTGCCGACGACGGTGGTGGTGATGCGCAGCCGCTTCGCCGCCATTCCGAAGACGATCCGCGAGGCGGCGCTCGATCTCGGCGCTTCCGACTGGACGACGTTCCGGCGCGTCATGCTGCCGCTGAGCGCGCCCGCCGTGCTGTCGGCCTTCATGCTCTCTTTCCTGATCTCCTTCGACGAGTTCATCGTCGTCTTCTTCCTCGCCGGCACCGAGTCGACGCTGCCGCTCTACATCTGGAGCCAATTGCGCTTCCCGCGTTCGTTGCCGACCGTGATGGCGCTGGGAACCGTGATCCTCACCGTGTCCTTCATCATCGCCGGCACCGCCGAAATCCTTCGTCATCGCGGCCTCGGCGCCGCGCGCCGCAGTCCAGCCTGAACCACAACAAAGAAGAGGAGAACGAAAATGACATTCCACCTGAAATCGATCACTGGCCGCAAAGCCTTGGCGGGCCTTACGGCGCTCGCCATGGCGCTGTCGTCGACGGTCGCCTTCGCCGCCGACAAGCTGCAATATTTCACCTGGTCGGGTTACGAGCTGCCTGACTTCAACAAGAGCTTCCTTACCGCGCATCCGGACGGCGTCGAGGCGACGATCTTCGGCGATGACGACGATGCCTTCACAAAGGTCAAGGCCGGCTTCCGGCCCGACATCGCGCATCCCTGCTACGACAAGGTGGCGCGCTGGAACAAGGAAGGCCTGCTGCAGCCGATCGACACCAAGCGCATCAAGAACTGGGATTCGATCTTCCCGGTGTTCAAGAACCTGCCCGACCTGCAGGCCGGTGACGGCAAGGTGTGGATGGTGCCGTGGGACTGGGGCAACACCTCGATCCTCTACCGCACCGATCTGGTGAAGAACCCGGAGGCGAGCTGGAACCTTCTGTGGGACAAGCAATATGCCGGCCGCGTGGCGACCATCGACGCCGTGCATGACACGCCGATCGTCGCAGCACTTCTGGCCGGCGTGAACCCCTTCGACATGACGCCGGACCAGATGGACAAGGTGGCCGAAAAGCTGCGCGAGCAGCGGCCGCTGCTGTCGAGCTACACCACCGACATGACCTCGGTCGAGCAGGCGCTGGCCAGCGGCCAGCTGGTCGCCGCCATGACCTGGAACGCGTCGGCCACCTCGCTGAAGAAGCAGGGCGTGCCGGTCGAGTTCATGAAGCCGAAGGAAGGCATGCTCACCTGGGCCTGCGGCTTCGTCATGCTCAAGGACGCCAAGAACGTCGATCTCGCCTATGACTTTATCAACAGCCGGCTCGACGCCGACTCCGGCAAGTTCCTGATCCAGTCCTATGGCTATGGCAGCTCGCTCGCGACCGCTTTCGCCGGCGTATCGAAGGACGAGCTCGACAAGCTGCAACTGCCCGCGGATCCGGACGTCATGCTGAAGACGACGATTTTCACCGGCCCGATGAAGCAGAACGACGATGTGGCGAAGATGTTCGAGAAGGTGAAGGCCGGGGGTTGAGCGCTCTCACCTTCTCCCCTTGTGGGAGAAGGTGGCCGCGCAGCGGCCGGATGAGGGGTGTTCCAGGGAACGCTAGCGTCTCACTCCGCTGGAACACCCCTCATCCGTCTCGGCGCTATCGCGCCGATCCACCTTCTCCCACAAGGGGAGAAGGAGAAAGCAACGAGGACCATTGCATGGATGTTCTTGACGAAGCGGCGGCAAAGCCGAAAGACGAAGCCGACGTCCGGGTCGGCCGGCGTGTGCGGGCGCTCAGGCTCGAGCGCAAGCTGTCGTTGGCCGATCTCGCGGCGAAAGCCGGCATCTCCATCGGCGCGCTCAGCCAGATCGAGCGCGGCATGTCCTCGCTGCGCGTCAAGGTGATCTGGCCGCTGGCGGCGGCGCTGGACATCGAGCCGTCGGCGCTGATCACCGACGGCAACGAAGCGGTCAACGACCTCTATTGCGTGCGCGCCGACAAGCGTCGCGCGATCCCGGTCAAATCCGAAGGCATCGCCAAGGCGCTGCTGTCGCCGCCCGCCGCGACGCTCACCGGCATGCTGGTGACGGTCGAGGCCGGCGGTGGCACAGCGGAGGCCTACGCCCATGCCGGCCACGAATTCGGCTTCGTCATGACCGGCGAGGTCGAGCTGGTGGTGGACGCCACCACCTATGTGCTGAAAGCCGGTGACAGCTTCGCCTTCAAGAGCACGCTGCTGCATGCCTTCCGCAATCCCGGCGCCGAGCGTTGCCAGATCCTCTGGGTCAACACGACAAAACCGTCCGAGGTGCGCGATGGCGCTTGATGCCCTCGTTCGACTGCAGAAGGTTTCGAAAGTATTCCCCGGTGGCATTGTCGGACTTGATAGCGTCGACCTCGACATCGCTCCTGGCGAATTCCTGACTTTGCTCGGTCCCTCAGGCTGCGGCAAGACGACGAGCCTGCGTGTCATCGCCGGCTTCGAAAGCCCGACCGGCGGCAATGTCCTGCTCGATGGCCGTGACATCACTGGCCTGCGGCCCTTCGACCGTCCCGTCAACACAGTCTTCCAGGACTATGCGCTGTTCCCGCATATGGATGTCGCGGCCAATGTCGGCTTCGGCCTGTCGCTGCGCAAGCTCACCGGCGCCGAGCAGGCCAAACGTGTGCGCGAGGCGCTCGACATGGTTGGGCTCGCCGACAAGCTGCGCGCCCATATCTCCGAGCTTTCCGGCGGCCAGCGCCAACGCGTCGCGCTTGCCCGCGCCATCGTCTGCGAGCCGCGCGTGCTTCTGCTCGACGAGCCGCTGTCGGCGCTCGACGCGCATCTGCGCGAGCAGATGCAGATCGAGCTGAAGCGGCTGCAGTCGCGGCTCGGCACCACCTTCGTCATGGTCACGCATGACCAGACCGAGGCGCTGTCGATCTCCGACCGCATCGTCGTCATGAACAAGGGCCGCATCGAGCAGACCGCCGCGCCGGCGACACTCTATGACCGCCCGGCGACGCGCTTCGTCGCCTCTTTCATCGGCACCATGAACCTGCTGCAGTCGCGCTTTGTCGGCCGCGACGGCGAGCGCCTGCGCTTTGCCGCCGGCGATCTGCCCTTGGAGGCCACCTCCGACAGCGGCGAGACGCCGGCCGCCGGCGACACGCGCACCATCGGCGTGCGCCCGGAGGATCTTCTTGCCGCCGGCGAGGCCGCCGAGGGAACCGCGCCGGCACGGGTGAGCGGTGTCGTCTTCCACGGCCGCACGCTGCGCCTTCATGCCGAGCTGGGTGAGGGGACCCCGATCGTCATCGATGCTCCGCGCCGCGCAGACGGTTCTCAATTCAGCGTCGGCGACATGGCGCATGTCAGCCTGCGGCGCGGCGCCAACTGCCCCATGCTTTCCAGTTGATACGATCGTGTGGGTTCAGGACGCCTTGGCGAAGAATCCCTGATAGTCGGACTTGGCCTGCAGCAGGCGCAGGATGTTCTCGCGCGAGCCGCGCACATGCGCGCGGGCGCGGTCGCCGGCCAGCGTGACATCGCCGGCGCAGATCGCGTCGACGATGCCGACATGCTCCTCGCGCGTGAGCTTCCATTCGTCCAGCCACAGAAGCTCCGTCCAGACATATTGCTGGCACTTGTCGAGGATGCCGCAGAGCATGCCGTAGAGCATGTCGTTGCCGCCGATTTCGGCGATCACCCGATGCAGGTCGATGCCGACCTGGAGCTCCTCGAACTTCTCCCGCGTGCTGCGATCGGGGATCGCCGCAAGCCGCTCGCATTCGGCCAGCATCTCGCGCAGTTTCGCCTTGTCGGCTGCGGTCGCATTGGCGGCCGCAAGCTCGGTCGCGCGCCCGTCGAGCAGCTCGCGGATGTCGAAGGCCTCGCGGAACATGGTGAGGTTGAACTCGGCCACCACATAGCCCTGGCGCGGGCGCCCGACCACCAGCCCGTCGCGTTCGAGCCGATTGAAAGCCTCGCGCACCGGTGTGCGGCTGACCTTCAGGCGCTCGGCGATCTCGTTCTCGGTCACGCGACCGCCCGGCGGGACCTGGCCGGTGATGATCAACGCCTTCAGCTTCTCGAACACCGAGTCGCGCAGCGTGTTCTTTCTCTCCTTGCTCAAGCGTCCCGCCTCCAACGGTCAGTCATGGAATCGCAGTCTAGTGCCTTTTAGCGCCTGCTTGAACCCGCGCCTTTTCGGCAGGAGCAAACGCGCCGAGCCGGGCCTCGATACATCCCCGGCAAAAACCCGCATGTCCCATGTTGACATCGGCCTCCGGAGAATTACACTCAAAATTGTATACAAATTCGCATACCAAATCAATGATAACGGGAACACCGGTTGGAGAAGCGAACATGACGAAGAGACTTTGTATTCACGGCATGGCCGTCGCCGGCCTGCTGGCCTCGGTCGCCGTTCCGGCATCGGCCGCCGACACCATCACCGTCGCCTCATGGGGCGGCACCTATCAGGAGGCGCAGACCAAGGCCTTCTTCGACCCGACGGCCAAGGAACTCGGCATCACCATCAAGCAGGACACCACCAACGGCCTCGACGACGTGCGCTTGCAGGTCACCGGCAATGCCGTCAAATGGGACATTACCGAGCTTGGCGCCGACGAATGCGCGCGGGGCTCGAAGGAAGGCCTGTTCGAGAAGCTCGACTACAACGTCATCGACAAGAGCGGCATCAACCCGAAGCTCGTCCATGATGACTGGGTCGGCATCTCCTACACCTCCGTCGTGCTGATCTACCGCACGGACGTCTTCGGCGACAAAGGCCCGAAGACCTGGGCCGATTTCTGGAACGTCGAGAAATTCCCCGGCCGTCGCGCGCTTTCCGGCAGCCAGTCGACCGAGACGTTGAGCGTCGCCGCTTTGGCCAAGGGCATTCCGATCGACAAGGTCTATCCTGTCGACATCGACGGCGCGCTGCAGTCGGTGGATAAGATCCGCGGTCACGTCGATGCCTGGTGGACCTCCGGCGCGCAGGCCATGCAGCTCGTCAAGGACGGCGAGGTCGATATGGCGAGCATCTGGAACGGCCGCGCCGGCACCTTGAAGAAGGAAGGCGCGCCGGTGAGCTTCTCCTTCGACCAGGGCGTGCTCACCGCCGACTGCATGGTCATCCCCAAGGGCTCGAAGAACAAGGACTTCGCCATGAAGGCGCTGGCCAAGTTCGTCAGCCCCGATCTCCAGGCCAATCTGCCGCTTTATGTCGACAACGGCCCAGCCAACGAGAAGGCCTTCGAGACCGGCAAGATCCCGCAGGACCGCATCAAGGACATCAATTCCGCGCCCGAGAACGTCAAGAAACAGGTGCTGCAGGACCCCGCCTTCTGGCGCGACACCCTCGTCGAGGCGACCGAGAAGTTCAACAACCTGATCCAGCAATAACGATCCTATCGGAGCGGCGCAAAATGCGCCGCTCCGCATCGTTTCGCGAAAATGATCCGGAGTTGAAGGAGATGCTCTTGTCTCTCGCGCAGTCCGCGCTTCCCATCGGCATCAGTGGCATCGAGAAGCGCTTCGGCGGCTTGTCCGTGCTGCACGATCTCGGCCTCGATGTCGCGGCAGGCGAATTCCTGACGCTGCTTGGCCCGTCCGGCTCGGGAAAGACGACGCTCTTGATGATCCTGGCCGGTTTCGTGCGGGCCAATGCCGGCTCGATCAAGGTCGGCGGCGAGGAGATCATCACCATGCCGCCGCACAAGCGCAACATCGGCATGGTGTTCCAGAACTATGCGCTGTTTCCGCATATGAACGTCTTCCACAACATCGCCTTCCCGCTGAAGCAGCGGCGCGTATCGGCCGCTGAAACGGCCGAACGCGTGGAAAGGGCGCTGGACCTTGTGCAGTTGAAAGGCCTCGGCGAGCGCCGCGTCGACCAGCTCTCCGGCGGCCAGCGCCAACGCGTGGCCCTGGCCCGCGCCATCGTCTTCGAGCCGCGCATCGTCTTGATGGACGAGCCGCTGTCGGCGCTCGACAAGAGCCTGCGCGAGCATATGCAGATCGAGCTGCGCAACCTGCATCGAAGGCTCGGCATGACGACGGTCTACGTCACGCATGACCAGCGCGAGGCGATCACCATGTCGGACCGCATCGCCGTCATGAATGCCGGGCGCATCGAGCAGATCGACCAGCCCGAAGTTCTTTACGCCAGGCCGCAGACGAAGTTCGTCGCAGGCTTCATCGGCGAATCCAGCTTCATTCCGGTCGAATGCCGCAATGGCGGCGTCTGGCTTGAAGGCAGCAAGCTGCGCATGAAGGATCCGATGCCGTCCCCAGGCCGGCATTTGATGGTGGTGCGGCCGGAGAAGCTGCGCCTGATCAACGGCGAACAAACCGGCGACGTCAATGCGCTGCCCGCTACCGTCGGCGACGTTATCTATCAGGGCGACAGCTTCGTCTGCTACGCGACGCTCAAGGACGGCCGACAGGTGACTCTGCGCGACTATTGCCGCTCCGACGTGCTGGCAAAACTGCCGGCGCCGGGCGAGCCGATAACGCTCGGCATCGATGCGCAGGATGTCGTGCTGGTGGCGGACCAATGAGCATCGCATCCGCCAGTCTCGATCGTGCCCGCCGGCCCGATGGGGCGATCAACGCCGATGCGTTGGCCGCCGACGCGCGGCGGGAAGCGCGTGGCCTGTTCGCGCTTCTGTCGCCCGGGCTCTCCCTGGTCTTCGCCGTCATCATCGTGCCGATCGGCTGGCTGTTCTGGCTCTCGCTGTTCGACGAAGCCGGTCAGCTCAGCGCCGCCAACTACGCGCGCTTCTTCGAGCAGGCGTCCTACATCAAGACCTTCGTCACCACCTTCAAGGTGGCCTTCTTCGTCACCGGCGCCAGCGTGCTGTTCGGCTATCCGCTGGCCTATATGCTGTCGCAGCTGCCGCGCCGCGCCGCCTCGATCTGCCTGATCTTCGTCATCCTGCCGTTCTGGACCTCGGTGCTGGTGCGCACCTATGCCTGGCTGGTCATCCTGCAGCGCAAGGGGTTGGTGAACACGTGGCTGATGGATCTCGGCGTGATCGGCCAACCGCTGCCGCTCGCCAACAATTTCGCCGGCGTGGCCATCGGCATGACCCACATCATGCTGCCCTTCCTGGTGCTGCCGCTCTACGCCTCGATGAAGAGCATCGACACCGATTGCCTGCGCGCCGGCATGAATCTCGGCGCGAGCCCTAGCGCCACCTTCTGGCAGATTTTCCTGCCGCTGTCGCTGCCCGGTCTCGCCTCGGGCGTTGTGATCGTCTTCGTGCTCTGCCTCGGCTTCTTCGTCACCCCGGCGCTGATGGGCGGCGGCAAGGTCATCATGTGGGCCATGCGCATGGAGCAGACCACCAGCCTTTATTCCAACTGGGGAGCGGGCGCCGCGCTCGGCGTCGTGCTGCTCGGCGTCACGCTGGCGCTGCTCGGCCTCTTCCAGTGGTTGCTCGGCGCCCGCGTCACCGGGGTCTGGAGTCAGCGATGAGCATGGAAAATGCCTTGCCCATCTCGCATACACAACGCCTCTGGCTCTATGCGCTGGGCGGCCTCGTCATGCTGTTCCTGATCGCGCCGTCGGTGATCATCGTCATCATGTCCTTTTCCGGCTCGTCGCTCTTGCAGTTCCCGCCGCAGGAATGGTCGCTGCGCTGGTATGAGAGCTATTTCGGCTCCGTCGAATGGCGCGACGCGACAATCGTGTCCGTCAAGGTGGCTGTGATGACGGCGATCGTCGCAACCCTGCTCGGCACCGCCGCTGCCTACGCCATCAACGCCCGCACGCTGCGGCTGACCGGCTTGATCAACGCGCTGCTCACGGTATCGCTGATCATCCCGGTCATCCTGATCGGCATCGGCACCTTTTTCCTCTATGCCCGCATCGGCCTCAACAACACGCTGACCGGCCTCGTCATCGCGCATACCGTGCAGGCGCTGCCGCTGGTCGTGCTCACCGTCCTTTCGGGGCTGCGCTCCTATGACATGAACCAGGAGATGGTCGCGCGCAGCCTCGGCGCCGGCCGCTTCTCCGCTTTCTTCCAGGTGACGATGCCGCAGATACGCTTCTCGATCGTCTCGGGCGCGCTGTTTGCCTTCATCACCTCCTTCGACGAGGTGGTGGTCTCCCTGTTCATCTCCGGCGGCGAGACCACGACGCTCACGCGCCGCATGTTCAATGCGCTGCGCGACCAGATCGATCCGACGATCGCCGCCATTTCGACTTGCCTGATCGTGCTATCGATCGTCTTGTTGTCCGCCGCCCAGCTTTTCGGCCGCGGACGTTGATTTGAGGGATACCGACAACAGCATGCGTGACTTCCAGTTTCCCGGCCGCTCGCCGGTCCGCGCCACCGAGGCCATGGCCGCGACCTCGCATCCGCTCGCCACCCTTGCGGCGATCGACATGCTGCGATCCGGCGGCAACGCCATGGACGCCGCGGTCTGTGCGGCCGCGGTGCAGGCCGTGGTCGAGCCGCAGTCGACCGGCATCGGCGGCGACTGTTTTGTCCTCTATTGTCCGAAGGGGCAGGGCGAGGTGATCGCCTTCAACGGCTCGGGCCGCGCACCCGCCGCCGCGACCGTCGACTGGTACCGGGACAAGGGATTCAGCGAACTGCCGAAACAGGGGCCGCACGCGGTCACGGTTCCCGGCGCCATCGATGCCTGGTGCCGCTTGCTGGAGGATCACGGCCGCAAGGGTCTGGCTGACGCGCTTGCTCCGGCCATTCGTTACGCGGAAGAAGGCTATGTCGTGCACGACCGCGTCGCCTTCGACTGGCAGGATCCGGAAACCGACCTGTCGGCCGACGAGGTGGCGACGCGCATCTTCCTGCCCGGCGGCAAGTCGCCCAAGGCGGGTGACGTCCATCGCCAACCGGAACTGGCGGAGACGCTGCGCATCATCGCCAGGAAAGGCCGCGCCGGTTTTTATGAAGGCGAGGTCGCGGACGATCTGGTCGGCCGGCTGCGCGCGCTTGGCGGCCTGCATACGCTCGACGATTTCGCCGCCACCAAGGGTGATTACCGGACCCCGGTCAGCACCTCCTACCGCGGCTACGACATCCATCAGATGCCGCCCAACAACCAGGGCCTGACCGCGCTTTTGATGCTGAACCTGCTCTCGGGCTTTGAACTGGGCAAGCTCGATCCCGATGGCGCCGCGCGCCTGCACCTCGAGATCGAGGCGGGCAGGCTCGCCTATCAGGACCGCGACGCGTTCTTCGCCGACCAGGATCATGTCGACGTGCCGGTCAAGGCGCTGCTTTCCGGCGCCTATGCCGACCGGCTGCGTGCCGCGATCGATCCCGGGCGCGCCATGACCGATCTGCCGCGCCTCGACCTTCCCGGCAGCGACACGGTCTATATCAGCGTCGTCGACCGCGACCGCAACGCGGTGAGCTTCATCAACTCGACCTATTATTCCTTCGGCAGCGGCGTCGTCGGCCCGAAGACCGGGGTCGTGCTGCAGAACCGTGGTTCCAGCTTCAGCCTCGACCCGAAGCACCCGAACGCGATCGCGCCCGGCAAGCGGCCGATGCACACGATCATGCCGGGCATGATGACGAAGGGCGGTCGCGCCATGATGCCCTTCGGCGTTATGGGCGGCGGCTACCAGCCCTTCGGCCATGTGCATCTTTTGACCAACATGATCGACTTCGGCATGAACCCGCAGCAGGCGATCGATGCGGCGCGCGTGTTCTACAACCACGACGTCGTCGAGGCCGAGCGAAGCGTGCGCGCCGAGACGACCGAAGGCCTGCGCCGGCTTGGCCACAAGGTGGTCGAGCCCGATCATCCGCTGGGCGGCGGGCAGGCGGTGCTGATCGATTGGGAAAAGGGCACGCTGACCGGCGCGTCCGATCCGCGCAAGGACGGGCTGGCCCTCGGATATTGAGCCGCCATTTGCTGGACATAAGCCGATCGTTCGAAACATAGTCTGGAACCATGACAAACAGCGAAAACGCCACCGATCTCGCCCATCGCCTTGCGCCCGGCGCCGACAACGCGCCGGCCATCGTCGCGCCCGAACGGACGGCCCTGTCGCATGGCGGCTTGCGCCGCCTGATCCGCGATACCGCGGCGCGGCTCAATGCGCTCGGCATCGGCCGCGGCGACCGCGTCGCCATCGTGCTGCCGAACGGCCCGGAAATGGCCACGGCCTTCATCGCCGTGGCGGCGGCCGCGTCCACCGCGCCGCTCAATCCGGCTTACCGGGCCGACGAGTTCGACTTCTATCTGAGCGATATCGGCGTCAAGGCGATCCTTGTCGGCAAGGACGAGGCAGGTCCATCGGTCGAGGTTGCCGAACGCCTCGCCATCCCGGTGCTGCGGCTGGTGGTGGCGGAAGGCGCGCCGTCTGGCGTGTTCACGATCGAGGGTAACCCTGTGGGATTGCCGGTCGCATCCGGGCTGGCCGCAGATGGCGATGTCGCGCTCCTTCTGCACACCTCCGGCACCACGTCGCGTCCGAAACTGGTTCCGCTCAGCCACGCCAACCTTGCAGCGTCGGCAGCCCATATCGGCGCGACGCTCGGCCTGACGCCGGCCGACCGCTGCCTCAACATCATGCCGTTGTTCCATATCCATGGCCTGATCGCCGCGGTGCTGTCCTCGCTCGCCGCCGGCGGCAGCGTTTTCTGCACACCGGGCTTCAACGCGCTGCGCTTCTTCCAGTGGCTCTCCGAAGCCAAGCCAAGCTGGTACACGGCGGTGCCCACCATGCATCAGGCGATCCTCCCGCGCGCCGCCCGCAATCCCGAGCAACTCGCCGGGGCGAAATTGCGCTTCATCCGCTCGTCATCGGCATCGCTGCCGGCGCAGGTTATGGCCGAGCTCGAATCCACCTTCGGCTGCCCGGTGGTCGAGGCTTACGGCATGACCGAGGCCGCGCACCAGATGGCGTCCAACCGTTTGCCGCCCGGACTGCGCAAGCCCGGCAGCGTCGGCGCATCGGCCGGGCCGGAGGTCGCCGTCATGGCGCAGGACGGGCGGCTGCTCGAACCCGGCGAGATCGGCGAGATCGTCATTCGCGGTCCCAACGTCACCGCCGGCTACGAGAAGAACCCGGACGCCAATGCGAGCGCCTTCGCCCATGGCTGGTTCCACACCGGCGACCAGGGTGTGCTCGACGAGGACAGCTATTTGCGCGTCACCGGCCGGCTGAAGGAGATCATCAACCGCGGCGGCGAAAAGATCTCGCCGCTCGAAGTCGACGGCGTTTTGATGGACCATCCGGCGGTGGCGCAGGTCGTCACCTTCGCCATGCCGCATGACAAGCTGGGCGAGGAGGTCGCGGCGGCCGTGGTGCTGCGCGAAGGCCAGAGCGCCAGCGAGGCCGACATCCGCGGTTTTGCCGCCACCCGGCTCGCCGACTTCAAGGTGCCGCGCAAGGTGGTGATCCTCGACGAGATCCCGAAGGGCGCGACGGGCAAGCTGCAGCGCATCGGCCTTGCCGCCAAGCTCGGGCTCGGCTGATGCGCATTACAGTTTTCGGCGCTGGCGCCATCGGCGGCTATCTCGCCGCCAAGCTCGCGATCGCCGGCTCCGTCGATCTGTCGATCGTGGCGCGCGGCGCGCATCTGGATGCGATCAAGGCCGATGGTCTGCGCCTGATCGAGGACAGCAAGGAAACGGTCGCTCGCGTGAGGGCTGCCTCCCGTGCGGAAGAACTCGGCGTGCAGGATTATGTCGTGCTGGCGCTGAAGGCGCATTCGCTGGCGCCCGCACTTGATCAGATCGCGCCGCTGCTGGGCGAGGGGACAGCCGTCGTCACCATGCAGAACGGCGTGCCCTGGTGGTATTTCCACAAAGCGGGCGGCGCGCTCGAAGGCACGCGGCTGAATGCCGTCGATCCCGGTGGCGCGATCTGGCAGCGCATCGGGCCGCAGCGTGTCATCGGCTCCGTCGTCTATCCCGCCGTCGAGGTCGATGCTCCAGGCCTGATCCGTCATGTCGAGGGCACGCGCTTTTCGCTGGGCGAGCCTTCAGGAGAGAAGAGCGAGCGAGCTACCGCGCTGGCGCGCGAAATGGTCAGGGCTGGGCTGCAGGCGCCGGTGCGCGAGGACATCCGCTCGGAGATCTGGGTGAAGCTTTGGGGCAATCTCTCCTTCAACCCGATCTCGGCGCTGACCGGCAGCACGCTTGCAGCGATCGTCGCCGACGAAGGCACACGCGCCACCGCCCGCGCCATGATGGTGGAAGCGCAGGCGATTGGCGAACGTCTCGGCGTGCGCTTCCTCATCCCCGTCGACCGACGCATCAAGGGCGCCGGTGATGTCGGCGAGCACAAGACCTCGATGCTGCAGGACCTCGAGCGCGGCCGCCCGATGGAGATCGACGCGCTGGTCACGGCGGTGCAGGAGCTCGGCCGTCTGACCGGTCAGCCGACGCCGACCATCGACACCGTTCTGGCGCTGGTGCGGCGGCTGGCGATCGAGCGCGGGTGTTATTGACCTCACAGACGCGAAAATCGTTCGCCTTTGATTCTTGTCAATGTTCCTGTTTTGTTCTAGAAGGGGAGTTTAACAGGAGCGTTCCCGGCCGAACGAGTACGGATGTCTCGGCAGCAAGAGTTTGATTTCGGCGTTCCGATTCCTCCACTGCAGCCGAAACGGCCGGACCGGGTGTTCTTCGCGCTGTTTTTGCAGGCCAAGGACCGCGCCGGGTTTTGGTCGGTGCAGAGACATCTCTGCGATCTCAATGGGATAACCGGGTCGCGGCTGCTGAAGGAGCGATTCCACGTCAGTCAACAGCATGTCGGTGACTACAAAAGGCTTCGATCGAAAATCGAATTCGCGGCAAAGCTAGCCGGCCGGTTGGTTGAAATGCCGGCGTTTGAAGTCACGTTTCGCCATGCCGTAAGTTTCCCCGGTCGCCCAGCGGCAAAAGGCAGGCCGCCATGGCGTCCGTTCGTGCTTTTGGCCGATGACGGGCCGGTCTGCGAACTCAGCCGGCTGATCGGAAGCGCGATGAAGGCGAATGGTCTCAAATCGGCCGATCATTTTGTTCCGCATATGACCCTTGCCTATGACGAGAGGTTCGTCCCAAAGCAGCCAATCGATCCGATCAGTTTTTTGGCGACGGAATTCCATCTCATTCATAGCCTGCGCGGTCGCACGATATACATCGATCTGGGTTGTTGGCCGCTGATGACAACATAGCACCAAGCCCTTCATCCTGACACGAATTGTCACCTGCGAAGCGGCCCCGCGGTGGCAGGCGCACGATCGGTCCCTACTTGATGTCTGGTCCAAACCGGGAGGATCCCATGACCACTGCGGAAATTGCCAAAGATTTCACCGAACTCCTCAAGCGGGGCGACAGCCACAGCGCCGCCGCGAAATACAATGCCGACGACGTCGTCAGCTACGAGGCGATGGAAGGGCCGATGGCCGTCTGCAACGGCAAGGAAGCCGTCAAGCAGAAGGGCGAGTGGTGGGAAGCGAACCATGAGGTTCATGGCGGCTCGGTCGAAGGGCCCTATGTCAATGGCGACCAGTTCGCCTTGCGCTTCAGTTTCGATATTACGCCGAAATCGACTGGCGAGCGCGTCAAAATGGATGAGGTTGGCCTCTATACGGTCAAGAACGGCAAGATCAGCGAAGAGCGTTTTTACTACTAGTTCCTCGACAGATCTCGTTTCGGTGAACGATCGTAAACGACGGGAGTTGGCCGAAGCCTTCCAACCTCGTCATCCCAGGGCGAAGCAGGAGCGAAGCTCCGTCGCGGAGACCCAGGGATCCATTCCGTGACCTCGGACATAGGGCGCAGCGCAGCAGAATTCTGCACCGTCGCGACGCTTAGAAGTCACGGAATGGATCCTCGGGTCTGCGCTGCGTCGCTGCGCTCCTTGCTCCGCCCGTGGATGACGAATCGACGGGCGTTTCGGCCAATCTCCACCCCACCTATGCAGCGGCCGGGTCACACGCCTCGGCGGCCGCCATGCCGCCTCTCAAATCGTCTTCACATAGTCCGTCAACTGGTCGGCCACCGTGCCCCAGCCGTCGAAGAAACCCATCTCCTCGTGGTTGTTGCGGGTCGCCTCGTCGCGGTGGATGGCGGTGGCGGTGTAGCGCGTGCCTTTGCCCTCGCGCGTGAGCCCAATGACCGCGGTGATGAACGGCTCGCCGGCCGGCCGGTATCCCGGCAGCAGCGCGTCGGTCCACACCAGGCGTTCGTTCGGCACGATCTCGAGATAGCAGCAATGACGGTCGCTCACCTCCTTGCCGTCGGGCGACTGCATGCGCGTGCGGAACAGCCCGCCCGGTCTGAGGTCGATCTCGCAGTTTGTGATGATCCATGGCTTCGGCGTGAACCATTGCTTGACATGCTCCGGCGTCGTCCAGGCGCGCCACAGCAACTCGCGCGGCGCGTCGAGGAAGCGCTCCAGCGTCAGGTCCAGTTTCGGGTTCGGCTTGAACGGATAGCTCACTTTTCTGTCTCCTTGAGGCTCATCACATAGGCGTCGAACTGGTCGAGGCGGCGCTCCCACAGCGCGCGCTGTTCGGCGAGCCAGTTTTCCGCCAGCTTCAACGGCTCGGGCGAAAGGCTGTAGGTTCTGACGCGCCCGGCCTTTCGCGAACGCACCAGCCCGCAGCCTTCCAGAATTTTGAGGTGCTCGACGAAGGAGGGCAGCGCCATGCCGAAGGGCTCTGCCAACTCGCTGACCGAAGCCGGGCTTCTGTTCAGCCGCTCCACCACACGCCGGCGTGTCGGATCTGCCAGCGCGCGAAAAATGCCGTCGACGGGCGGCGGGTTCTGGCTGGCGGTTTGCAGGCCGATCATGGGCGTTGGTTCCTTAGGGTTCGATGATACTTAGGGAAAAACCTTAGTATTAGCAAGTGCCAAAATCCAGCTACCGCAAAGCGCTGGCAAAGCAGGCAGGGCGGGCCTAGGCTTCGGCCGGATACGCAACCCCATCCGACAGAGGCCTGAATTGACCATCACCATGTACGGCATCACCACCTGCGACACGATCAAGAAGGCTCGCGTCTGGCTGGAGAGCCATGACGTGCCGTATCGTTTTCACGATTACCGGGCCGAAGGGATCGAGGCGGGGAGGCTGAACGGCTGGGTCGGCAAGGTCGGCTGGGAAAAGCTGCTCAACAAGGGCAGCACCACGTTTCGCGAGCTGCCGGACAAGGACAAGGAAGCGCTCGACGAGAGGAAGGCGAAGAAGCTGATGCTGGCCAAGCCGACGATGATCAAGCGCCCGGTGCTGGAGGTGGGCGAACGGGTATTGGTCGGGTTCAAGCCGGAGGCTTATGAAGAGGCGGTTGGCGGGAAGTAGGCTCGACTACTTACGCCGCGTTCCTTCGCCCCCCTCCCTGTCCTGCCGGACAGGGAGGGGGGCGAGGGAACTCGACATCTCAACAATTATGCATGGGCTCGCAAATACCCCGCCAGCGCCACGGCATTGTTGTGCGCCTCGTCATGCGCGCCGTAGAGCAGCGTCACCTTGCCTTCGCGCAACAGGCCGCGCAGTTGCGCCACCGCTTCGCCATTTGCATCAAGCTCGGCGCGGTACCGTTTCTGGAATTCCGCCCAGCGCTCCGGCTCGTGCCCGAACCATTTGCGCAGCGCGTCGGTCGGCGCGATCTCCTTCAGCCACAGCGTCAGTTCGGCGTCCTTCTTGCTGACGCCGCGCGGCCAGAGGCGGTCGACGAGTACCCGCTGGCCGTCGGCTTTCGCCGGCGGCTCATAGACGCGCTTCACAGCTATGTCGAAGGCCATCGCAACCTCCTACGAGGGAGCTGCTACGCCCACTCGCCCTTGCGCATCACCGGCACGCGGCCGCCGTCCTTGGCGACGCCGTCGATGTCGATCTTGTTCGAGCCGATCATCCAGTCGATGTGGATGAAGCTCTTGTTGCCGCCGCGCTCGGCGATCTCGTCCTGGCTGAGCGAGGCGCCGTTGACGAAGCACTTCGAATAGCACTGCCCGAGCGCGATGTGGCAGGCGGCGTTCTCGTCGAACAGCGTGTTGAAGAACAGAAGCCCACTCTTCGAGATCGGCGAGGAATGCGGCACCAGCGCCACCTCGCCGAGACGCCGCGCGCCCTCATCGGTGTCGAGCACCTTCTTCAAGACGTCCTCGCCCTTCGAGGCCTTGGCCTCGACGATCCGCCCGCCCTCGAACCGCACGGAAATCTCGTCGATCAGCGTGCCTTGGTAGGAGAGCGGCTTGGTCGAGGAGACATGGCCTTCGACGCGCCTTGCATGCGGCGTGGTGAAGACTTCCTCGGTCGGAATATTCGGGTTGCAGGTGATGCCGTTCTTCGCCGTCGAGGCGCCGCCCATCCATTCATGGCCTTCCGCTAGCCCGACCGTCAGGTCGGTGCCCGGCCCGGTGAAATGCAGCGCGTGGAAATTGTGCCCGTGCAGCCATTTCGTGCGCTCGGCCAAGGCGGCGTTGTGCGCCTTCCAGTTGCCGATCGGATCCTCGACGTCGACGCGCGAGGCCGAGAAGATCGCGTCGGCGAGCTTCACCACCGCGACGTCGTCGGGCTCGCCCGGAAAAACCTGCTTGGCCCAGGCAAGATCGGGATAGGCGACGATGTTCCAATTGATGTCGAAGCCGGTGATCTTCTCCAGCGCCGGCTGGTAGGCCATCGAGTTGGCCTTGTTGGCGCGCGCTACCTTGGCCGGATCCTGCGCGGAAAGCAGCGAGGGATCTTCGCCGCGCACCGCAAGCCGCGCCGCATTGTTCGAGAAGGCCTTCGCCATGCCTTCATAGAGCCAGCCGGCGGCGCGGTCGAAACCGGCATCGGCCCCATAGCGGAAACGCGCCAGCGTGATCTCGTCGTCGTTGAAGATCGGCGTCACCAGCCCGGCGCCGGCCTTGTAGGCGTGCTCGACGATGCGGCGCGTCAGCGGCAGCGCCGCGATCGAGGAGGTCAGCACCAGATCCTGGCCGGGCTGCAGCTGCAGCCCGACCTTGATGGCGACTTCCGCCAGCCTGTCGAGCTTCACCGGGTCGATGCTTGCCGAAACGCCGCGCGAATGTGTGGTCATGGTCCTGCCTGCCGTTTGTTGGGGTTCTGGTTCTTACATAGACCGGCGAGCCTGGCCTTTCCACCGCGATCGACTGGGCCTGATTTCAAGCTCGATCCCGAAAACGGGCTTCAAGCCGCGCTGTCCAGCGCCCTAAACTGCGCCATGGTCGCTTCGATCTCCTCGCGGATCCAGGCCTTGAAGTCGCGCACCTTGCGGCTTTCGCTCTTGGTGGCCGAGGTCACCAGCCAGTAACCCAGCCCGCTTTCGGCCCGCACACCAAAGGGCGCGACGAGCCGGCCGTCGGCCAGCGCGTCGGCGGTGAGCAACTGCCAGGCGAGCATCACGCCGTGGCCGGCGATCGCCGATTCCAGGCAAAGCATCGGATCGGTGAAGCGCGCGCCCTTCTGGAAGGTGACCGGCTCGACGCCGGCCGCCTCGAACCAGCCGTCCCAACTGAACATCGCCCGTTCGTCGGTGATGGCGCAGGTCTGCGCCAGATCGCCGATCGACTTCAGCTTGGCCGCGATCGTGGGCGCGCAGACCGGGAACACCTCCTGGGCGAGCAGAAGCTCGGCGCGGTCGCCCGGCCATTTGCCGTCGCCAAGCCGGATGGCGATATCGATGTCGGACCGGTCGAGATCGGCGACCCTGGCCGAGGCGTCGATGCGCAAAAGCACGTTGGGATGGCGCGCGAAGTGCCGCGACAGCCTGGGCAGCAGCCATTTCGAGGCGAAGGCCGGCGCCACCGAGACGACCAGCGTGCACTCGTTGGCCTCGTCGGCCAGCGCCACCGCTTGCGTGAGCTCGCGGAAGCCGGCGCTGAGCCGCGTGGTGAAGGCGGCGCCGAATTCGGTCGGCACGAGTCCGCCCGGCGTGCGTTCGAACAGCGCCTGCCCCAGCTGATTTTCCGTGCGCTTGACCTGCTGGCTGACGGCGCTGACCGAGACGTTCAGCTCCGCCGCCGCTGCCGCCAGCGATCCCAGCCGGGCGACGGTTTCGACGGCGCGCAGGCCGTTGAGATGGACGCGATTGAGCATAGCCATTCAGTTTTTCTAAAGTGGATGGATCGAAATCTCAATTGAAATCCGGCGGGGAATGGGCAGACTTTAACAGGAATAGCCTTGAGCCATGAGGTGGTCCGATGAAGATTTTATCCTTGCTGAAAGGGCTTTCCCGCGCCGAGGCGAGGCCGCGCGATGACAACGAGATCGCTCGCTGGATTACCGATCCGCTGTCGCATCCGGTGCTCGACACCATGTCGGAGCGCGAGCTCGGCGACATGCCCTTCCGGCTGACGGCCCGCCGCACCGCATACGAAGCGGGCTGCCGCTCAACGAGGACCTAAAACCGAGCAAACCGGCCGCGCTGGCCCAACGCAAGCGCATTGTTTCGCGGACGCACATTCTTATTGTGCGCCGCAATGAACGCCACGCCATCTCCTTTGCGTCTTGCTCTCGCCGGCATGGTCGCGCTTGCCGTCGCCCAGGGCATCGGCCGCTTCGTCTACACGCCGATCCTGCCGGGGATGATGGAGGGGCTGCACCTGACGCCGGCCGATGCCGGCTGGATCGCTTCCGCCAACTATCTCGGCTACCTCATCGGCGCGCTTGCCGCGGCCGGCGACTGGGCGCATGGCCGCGAGCGCCTGCTGATGTTCGCCGGCCTCGCCGCCACCGCCGTGCTCGCGGGCCTCATGGGGCTCAACGAGACGATGGCCGCCTTCCTCGTCATCCGTTTCCTGGCCGGCCTCGCCAGCGCCTTCGTCATGGTGTTCATGGCCTCGATCGTCTTCAGCCATCTGGCCGTTGCTCGCCGCGGCGATTTGCAGGCGCTGCATTTCGGCGGCGTCGGCCTGGGCATTGCCGCGTCCTCCGCGCTGCTGGCGATCCTCGTCGCCGAACAGGCGGATTGGGCCGCTGGCTGGCTCTGGTCCGGAGCGCTTTCGGCGGTTGGCCTCATCGTCGTCGTGCTGCTTGCCGGCTCGACCACGCCGGCCAATGTCGCCGACGGCCGCGAGCCGGCGCTGCCGAAGGGCCGGTCCCTGGTGAAGATGATCGTCGCCTACGGGCTGTTCGGCTTCGGCTATGTGGTGACGGCCACCTTCCTGGTCGCCATCGTGCGCCAGGGCGGTGGCGGGCGCGTCTTCGAGGCCACCGTCTGGATGGTCGCCGGCCTTGCCGGTTTTCCCTCGACTTGGGCGTGGCAGAAGCTCGCCGGTCGGATCGGGCTCTATGCCGCTTATGCCGCCAGCTGCCTGATCGAGGTGGTCGGCGTCACCGCCAGCGTCGTCGTCAAAGGCGCCGCCGGGCCGCTGATCGCCGGTGTCCTGCTCGGCGGCACCTTCATCGCCCTGACGGCGCTTGGCATACAGATGGGCAGACAGCTCGCGCCGCGTGCGCCGCGCCGCATCTTCGCGGTGATGACGGCGGCCTTCGGCCTCGGCCAGATCGTCGGCCCGATCGCCGCCGGCCTGCTCGCCCAGGCCTCGGGCAATTATACCCTTGCCTCGATCATGGCGGCGGTTGCCCTGCTCGCCTCCGGCGTCATTGCCTGGTCGGCCGCGCCAAAATCGCCATGATTTGCGGCCTTGTTCGATGCCAGGCATCGGGCTGGGCATTTTCTTTCCCACTAATGTGTGACCTTATGCCCGCCAAACAGCAACGCCGCTGATTTGCGGTCAGACCGAGGAAACCCGCCACAGTGTTCGTATCTTTCTTCCCGCAGCCGAAGCTGTTTTTCACCTCGGCCGCCGTCTGGAGCCTTGCCGCAATCCTGTTCTGGTTTTTTGGTGGTGAACAGCTGGGCGCCATCTTCGGCCTGCCGGCCGCAGCGGCGGGCACGCCGCCGATCATCGGCATCGCCGTGTTATGGTCGAAACCCTTCCTGTGGTTCTACATCTATTTCGTGGCCTGCGTGGTGATCTTCTACGCGTTCTGGAGCTGGTACGCGCCGCACCCGTGGCAGAACTGGTCGATCCTGATGACCGCCGTCATCCTGTTCTTCATCTATTTCAACGTGCAGATCTCGGTCGCGGTCAACAACTGGTACGGTCCTTTCTTCGACTACGTTCAGGGCCTGATGTCGGGAACGACTCCCTCGACAAACACCGAATTCTATAAGGGATTGGCCGACTTCTCCTGGCTGGCGCTGGTCGGCATGAATGTCCAGGTGGTCAACGCCTTCATCGTCAGTCATTGGATCTTCCGCTGGCGCACCGCCATGAACAATTACTTCATGGCCAACTGGGGCCGGCTGCGCCACATCGAGGGCGCTTCGCAGCGTATCCAGGAAGACACGATGCGCTTCTCACAGATCATGGAAGATCTCGGCTCGACTTTCGTCCAGTCGATCATGACCCTGATCGCTTTTTTGCCGGTCTTGATTCAACTGCAGGCCCACATCACCGAATTGCCGATCATCGGTGCGGTCCCGCAGCCACTGGTCATTGCCGCATTGGGCTGGTGTCTGTTCGGAACGATTTCCGTCATGGTGGCGGGTCTCAAGCTTCCGGGTCTGCAGTTCCGCAACCAGCGTGTCGAGGCGGCCTATCGTAAGGAGCTCGTCTACGGCGAAGATCATGCCGACCGGGCTCAGCCGGCGACGACGACACAATTGTTCACCAATGTCCGCCGCAATTATTTCAAGCTCTATTTCCACTACATCTATTTCAACGTTGTTCGCTACACCTACCTGCAGGCCGACAACATCTTCTCGCTGCTGATCCTCGGGCCTTCGCTGGTCGCGCACAAGATCACCTTCGGCGCGCTGAACCAGATCTCGAACGCGTTCGGCAAGGTGACGAATTCACTGCAGTTCCTGTTGAATTCCTGGTCGACGATTGTCGAACTGCAATCTGTGCACAAACGTTTGCGCGCCTTCGAGGCGACGCTGCAAGGCGAACAACTGCCGGTTATCGATCAGCATTATCTAGAACGCGAGCGGGCTGGCATGCGCCCCGAAGATCAACCGGTAGGTTAGGGCGCGGCTGTGTCCAGTCAGCCGCCTACCGCCGCCTGTGCCTGGCCGGCGCGCCGCCGCGCCACATAGTCGCGGAAACTGATGCACTCGACGTCAGCCTTTACGCAGACTTCGCCGGCGAAGCGCTCCAGCGCGTTCCAGTAGACGCCGCCGTTCATCAGCGTGAAGTGGAAGCCGAGCTCCAGCGGCAGGCGCTTGCCTTCGTACTGGGCCTCGAAGGCGGCGCGGAAGGCCTCGTAGGCGCGCTCGGCGAATGCGTCCGCCATGGCCGGCTTCTCGGCGCCGTCCGAGTGGCGGACATAAAGATTGTAGTCCATGGCGACCACCGGCTTCGCCTTCGGCCCTTCCGGGATAAGCGGCAGGGCAAAGCGGGTTGTGCCATTCAGGATCGGCGGCACGGTCGGGCCGTTCGAAACGCCGCTGGCGTCATACTGGAAGCCGGCCTCGGGCAGGGCCTCGTAAAGCGCTTTGCCGGTCGAAAGATAGGGCGCGCGGAATCCGACCAGCGCATGATGCGCGAAATCGTGCCAGTCGGCCGGCTCCGGGATGCCGTTGATCGCGTAGGCGTTCTCGAAGATGCGCCGTACAGACGCGAATTCGGCCAGCCAGTCCGCCTTGCTCCAGGCCTTGCCGTCGAAGTGGCCGCAGGCATGGCTGCCGATGTCGTGGCCCTCAGCGGCGGCCAGCCGGACCTGCTCCAGCCGCTCGGCCACGTCCTGTTTCGAAGCGCCGAAGCCGACATTGGATTTGCCGGCGGCCTTGCCGGGGCCGGCATAATCCTGCCGCGTCTCGGGCGAGAGCAGGAACACGCAGGACAGGAAATAGGTGAAATGCGCGCCCGTGCGCTTTGCCAGCGCCCGGCTGCGTTCCCACTGCGAGATCTCGCGGGCGGCGTCGAACGAGATCAGCACCACCTGCTTGGGCTTGGCAGGCGAAGCGGCTGGCGATTTCGGCGGATCGGCGAAGGCGGTATTGACGCAGGAAAGCGAGGCGAGACTGAATGCAAGGACGCGGTACGAACGAAGCATTGGCAACCTTCTGGCGGGACCGTCTCCGGCTGATTGGAAGCCGGCTATCGCGCAAATGTGGCACGGATGCGTTCGGGCAAGCCCTGTGGTCGCTCGGCATTCCCAGCCGATTTTCCGGCCCGCCCCCTTCCATGCCGACAAAATTTCGCTAAAACGCGGGGCTCAAGAGGCGCCCCATCTCGGGGCAGCAATGGTTTTGATTGATGTCGGACGACAGTTTTATCCGCGAAGTCAACGAAGAGATTCGTCGCGAGCAGGCGCAGGCGCTGTGGGATCGTTTTGGTCCGGCCATTCTGGGCATTGCCATCCTGATCGTGCTGGGCACCGCCGCGGTCGTGGGCTACCGTTACTGGGACGAGACCCGCGCCAACCGCTCGGGCGATGCCTTCTCGGCTGCCCTCAAGCTCGCCAATGACGGCAAGAACGACGAGGCGATCGCCGCGCTCGACCAGCTGGAGAAGGACGGCTATGGCGCCTATCCGCTGCTCGCCCGCATGCGCGCCGCGACCGTCAAGGCCGACAAGGGCGACGTCGACGGCGCAGTCAAGGATTTCGACGAGGTCGCCGCCGATAACGCCATTCCCGGCGGCATTCGCGACATCGCGCGGCTGAGGGCAGCGCTGCTGCTCGTCGATCACGGTTCTTACGCCGATGTCTCCAGCCGCATCGAGGCGCTCACCGCCGACACCAACCCGCTGCGCCATTCGGCGCGCGAGGCGCTCGGCCTTGCCGCCTGGAAGGACGGCAAGTCGGCCGATGCGCTCAAACTGTTCGACCAGATCTCTTCGGATGACGCGGCCCCGCGCAATGTGCGCCAGCGGGCGCAGCTGATGTCCGAGCTGATCCGCGGGTCGGGCAACGCGTCGTGATCCTGGATGGGCTTCAAAGTCGCCATCATCGGTCGGCCTAACGTCGGTAAATCGACTCTTTTCAATCGGCTGGTCGGAAAGAAGCTGGCGCTTGTCGACGACACGCCGGGCGTGACGCGCGACCGGCGCGTGCATGCGGCAAAACTCTACGATCTCTATTTCGATGTCATCGACACCGCCGGCTTCGAGGATGCGGCCGCGTCGACGCTGCCCGGCCGCATGCGCCAACAGACCGAGATCGCGATCCGCGAGGCCGACCTGATCTTCTTCACCGTCGACGCCAAATCCGGTCTGATGCCGGACGACCGCACCTTCGCCGACGTCGTGCGCAAATCCGGCAAGCCGGTGGTGCTCGTCGCCAACAAAGCCGAGGCGCGTGGCGCGCAAGGCGGTCTGCTGGAGGCTTGGGAGCTCGGCCTCGGTGAACCGATCCCGGTTTCGGCCGAGCACGGCCAGGGCATGCCCGACCTGCGCGACGCGGTGGTCGAAGCCTTGGGCGAAGAGCGCGCGCTCGGTGAGGACGAGGAAGACGATGGCGACGAGATCGCCGCCAGCGAGGTGCTGATCGGTGAGGACATTGCCGACCCCGATGCCGAGTCGGCGTATGACGACACCAAGCCGCTGCGCATCGCCGTCGTCGGCCGCCCGAACGCCGGCAAGTCGACGCTGATCAATGCGCTGATCGATGAGGAGCGGCTGCTGACCGGTCCGGAAGCGGGCATCACCCGCGATTCCATCTCGGTCGACTGGGACTGGCGCGGCCGCCGCATAAAACTCCACGACACCGCCGGCATGCGGCGCAAGGCCAAGGTCCAGGAAAAGCTCGAAAAGCTCTCGGTGCAGGACGGCCTGCGCGCCATCCGCTTCGCCGAGATCGTCATCATCGTGCTCGACGCCACCATCCCGTTCGAGAAACAGGACCTGCAGATCGCCGATCTGATCATCCGCGAGGGCAGGGCGCCGGTCATCGCCTTCAACAAATGGGACCTGATCGACAATCCGCAGGAATTGCTGGCCGAACTGCGCGAAAAGACCGGGCGCTTGCTGCCGCAGGTGCGCGGCATCCAGGCGGTGACGGTCTCGGGCGAAACCGGGCGCGGCCTCGACAAGCTGATGGAAAGCGTCATCAAGACGCACAAGGTTTGGAACAGCCGCGTCTCGACCGGCAAGCTCAACCGCTGGCTGGAAGGCATCCTCGCCCATCATCCGCCGCCCGCCGTCGCCGGCCGCCGGCTGAAGATCAAATATGTCACCCAGGCCAAGACCCGCCCGCCGGGCTTCGTCGTCTCCTGCTCGCGGCCGGACGCGATGCCGCAATCCTATGTCCGCTATCTGACCAACAGCCTGCGCGAGGCCTTCGACATGCCCGGCGTGCCGATCCGCATGGCGCTCCGCACGTCGGACAATCCGTTTGCGGGTAGGGCGAAGAAGCGGTGACTTCTGGGGAGAAGCGCCGACGCTGATCCCCTCGTCATCCACGGCGAAGCAAGGAGCGAAGCGACGCGCGCAGACCCGAGGATCCATTCCGTGACTTCGAGGCGCCGCGGCGGTTCAGAATTCTGCACCGCTGCATTCCTCGCGCGAGGTAACGGAATGGATTCTAGGGTCTGCGCCGCGTCGCTTCGCTCCGTGCTCCGCCATAGAATGATGGGTGGACGGCCCCTTGCGGCATCGAATGTGCCAAGCTGGTCGTGTTGTTGAACCCCAGCGGAGGAGACCGTCCGTCATGCAAGCTATCAGGTTTGGGATCGATTTGGCCAAGAATGTGTTTCAGGTGCACGGCGTGGATGAGAGCGGGCGGGTGGTCGTACAGCGCCAGCTGCGCCGCGCGCAGGTGGAGAAGTTCTTCGCCGCGCAGCCGCCGGCGCTGATCGGCATGGAGGCCTGCGGCTCGGCTCATCATTGGGGCCGCACACTCAGCGCGCTCGGCCATGAGGTCAAGCTGATGCCGCCGGCCTATGTGAAGCCCTACGTTCCGCGCAACAAGAACGATGCCCGCGATGCGCAAGGCTGCTGCGAGGCGGTGAGCCGGCCCGACATGCGCTTCGTGCCGATCAAGACGGTCGAGCAGCAATGGGCTCGGGCGCTGCACCGCACGCGCGACCTTCTGGTGCGCCAGCGCACGCAACTGGCCAACGCCATGCGTGGCATGCTCTATGAGATGGGCCTGACAAGTGCCAAAGGGGCGGCGGGCATCGAGACCCTGCTGCAGCGCGTCGAGGCGGCCGATGAAGCCATCCCCGCGGCGCCATCCAGCGCCCGCCATTGCCCGGCCAGAGGCGAGATCGGCAAGCTGGACAAGCAGATCCTGGCTCAGGTCAGGCGGCAGCAAGCGGCCTTGCGGCTGACGACGATCCCGAGCGTCGGCCCGATCATCGCGCATGCGACCATCGCAGCCATCGGCGATGGCCGCCAGTTCGCCTCGGCCAGGGACTTCGCAGCCTGGCTGGGCCTGACCCGCAAGAGCCATGACACCGGCGGCAAGCACAGGCCCACAGGCCATATCAGCCGCGCCGGCGACAGGGACCTGCGCAGGCTGCTCATTCTCGGCGCCAGTTCCTGGCTGCGTCAGGTCAGGGCCAAACCCGACAAGGGCTCGCCCTGGATACGCGGCCTGCTGGCCAGGCGGCCGGTCAAGGTCGCCGTCGTGGCGCAGGCGGCCAAGACCGCTCGCATCATCTGGGCAATGCTCACCTCAGGTCAACAATACAGGGCACCAGCTGCGGCTTAACCGCAAGCGAGCCCTCAACAGCGTAAGGAGCAAAAAGGCAGCACGGCAAAATGGTCAGGACCTGGGTCGGCACACTCCGTCGTCGTCATCGCGATCAAGAAGCGCGCTAGAATGATTGGAACCGATCCGCGTAACCCTTGTTGGTCAGCGGTCAGCCAAGTCGACCGCACTAAAGGCCGAATACATGACCGCTCCAGACTTACGCCGCCGCCGCTATTTTGCCTCTTGCCCAAGAGGGGCCGTCCATACATGACGAAGCCGAAAGGCGCCGGCCAAGACCTCACGCGACCTCACGCGACCTCTCGCAACCCCTCACCGGTCCGCGCCCCTTCCGGGAGTGCCCCCAGCGCCGCCTGCAGCAATATCTCCGCCAGCCGCGTCGCTACCGGGTCGAGCTCGGCGTCCTTCTGATGCAGATGCAGCGCCATCATCGGCAGCGCCGGGAGCCCGAGCACGCCCGGCGCGATCGCCCTGACATTGGCCGGCAGGCCGATATCGGTGCGGATCGTGAGACCCAGTCCCGCCGCCACCGCCGCCCAGATGCCGCCGAGGCTGGGGCTCGAGAACGCCATGCGCCAGGGCATGCCGGCGCGGTCGAGCGTTTCCGTCGCGACGGTACGCAACAGGCACGGCGCCTCGAACACCACCAGCGGCAGCGGCTCGCCATTGCGCGGAGCGGCCTCGATCGGCTTGGCCGGGCCGATCCAGCGCGCCTGCACATCGGCGACATGCCGGCTGTAGGGCAGGGTCGTGCCGTCATGCCAGCCGAGCGCGATGTCGAGATTGCCTGACAGGACGCGCTCGGCGAGATCGTGGCTGCGTCCGATCCGCGCCTCGATCCGGACCTTGGGATGGGCGCGGGCGAAGCGGCCGAGCACGTCGGGCAGCACGGCCTCGCCGAAATCCTCCTGCAAGCCGAGCCGCACCCAGCCTTCCAGCTCGACGTCGCGGATGGCGGAGGCCGCCTCGTCGTTGAGCTCGATCAGCCGTCGCGCATAGCCGAGCATGGTTTCGCCGGCTTCGGTGAGCGCGAGGCCACGTCCTGCCTTGCGGAAGATCGGCGTATCCGCCTGCTCTTCCAGCTTCTTCAATTGCGCGCTGACGGCCGACGTCGAGCGCCCCAGCCGTTCGGCGGCCTTGGCGAAGCTGCCCAGCTCCATGCCGGTGACGAAGGTTCTGAGGACATCAAGGTCGAACGTGACGCGGCGCATAAGATTGTCCTGATTTTCAGGAGTGTTGGTCAAAAACTTCCTGATTTTATGGATGAAGCTATGGCGCTACACCCGGTCCGTCAAGCCGTCAGCCGGCCGTCACGGGAATGGAACCATGTCCGCCATCGCCACACGAAACGACTGCCAGCCGCCCGCCGCGGATATTGCGGCCACCTCCGCCAGCCGCGCCTTCGGCCCCAATCATCGCTGGAAGGTGCTGGGCATCGGCGTCGCCGCCAATGCCGGCTTCTCCGCCACCTTCTCCGGCATTCCGGCAACCGCGGTGATCATGCGCCAGGGCTACCATCTCCAAAATGCCTCGCTGGGCCTTGCGCTCGGGCTGCTCGGTCTCGGCGTGGCGCTGAGCGAACTGCCCTGGGGTGTGCTCACCGATCGCTGGGGCGACCGCCGCGTGCTCCTGACCGGTCTCGGCGCGACGGCGGCATGGCTGCTCATCATGGCTATGCTCGTCGTGCCGACGAAAACAGCCATTCCCGGCGTCACGCTGCTCTCGGCGAGCCTGCTCGTCGCCGGCCTGCTCGGCGGCAGCGTCAACGGCTCCAGCGGCCGCGCCATCATGGGCTGGTTTGGCGAGGGCGAGCGCGGCTTCGCCATGAGCATCCGGCAGACGGCGGTGCCGCTTGGCGGAGGGCTGGGCGCTCTCGTCCTGCCTTCCCTGGCGCTGACCTTGGGCTTCACCGCGGTCTTCGGCCTGCTTGCGGCCGTCTCCGCGTTGTCGGCCTGGTTCGCCTGGCGCTGGCTGCACGAGCCGCCGGCCGAAGGCAGCGGTCGCGCCGCCGCGACGAGCGGCCCGGCGCCCTTGCGCAACATCGAGGTGTGGCGCATCTCGACCGCCATCGGCTTGCTCTGCTTCCCGCAGGTCGCCGTGCTGACCTTCGCCTCGGTCTTCCTGCATGATTCCGCCGGCATGGGCACATGGGTGACCAGCGCCAGCCTCGCCGCCGTGCAGACCGGCGCCATGGTGATGCGCGTCTGGAGCGGACGCTTCACCGACCGGCATGGCAACCGCCGGCCGTTCCTGAAAGTCTGCAGCGCGCTGAGCGCATTTGCCTTCCTGGCGCTTTGGCTGCTGGTGATCGCCGCCGCCGGAACACCGTTGCTGCTGCCGCTGCTTCCGCTGATGGTCGTCGTCGCCGGCATCTCCGTTTCCGCCTGGCACGGCGTCGCCTACACCGAGCTCGCCACGCTTGCCGGCGCCGGCCATGTCGGCACCGCACTCAGCCTTGCCAACAGCTTCGTCTTCATCGGCTTCTGCCTGGTGCCGATCGCCATTCCATGGCTGCTGGTGGTCTTCGCCTGGCCGGGCGTGTGGCTCGCGGCGGCGATCTGCGCGGCGATCGCCTGGCCGATTTTCCTGCGCCAGGCTTGATTCATACGAACCTGATTCAACCCCCATCCAGGCCTGATTCTGCGTCGGTCCGCTGGGGAAACAGCAAGCCGGCTTTCCTCAAACATGAAAAGAACACGATCGATGCCGTTAACCCCGCATCAAGGTTAATGCTTCATTTTGGCTCTCCGGGGTCAGTAGCGTTCTGGAGAGTTCAGTGCATCGACGCGTTTCAATGCGGCTTGCCGCCGCCGCCGTTGCGAAAAAACGTTCCTTTCTTCCTCCTTTGGTGCTCGGGCTCGGCATTTGGATCGGCTTTCCGTCGGCCGTCGCCTATCAGGATATGGCAAGCCTGATCTCCGGCCTGGAATCGTCCAACGTCCGCTGGAATGCCTATATCGAGAAATCCGCCGCCGGCTCGGTGCATGCCGCCGAAATGCCGTTCGTCGATTCCGTCACCACCGGCTCGCTCTCCGGTTCCGGCGTGGATTTGCCTGGCGTCGGCACGGTGGCTTTTCGCGGCAAGGGCAATGTCGCCGGTGCCACGCCCGATGAAGACCGTGTCATGCGCGCCGACAAGAAGGGCCGTCTGGTCAAGGTGGCGCCGGTCGCGCCGCCGAAGAACTTCAGCGCCGGCTCGATTTTCGAGCGCACCTCCTCGCTGCTGCGTCCCTCGATGGACAGCGGACTGAAGCTCACCTTCGCCAAGCCCGGCATCAAGGGCAAGGAAGTCCAGATCGCCCAGGCCTTCCACCTGCGCGAGGACAAGAAGCCGGATCCGGACCTGCCGGCGGCGCTTGTCGCCCTCGTCAACAACGACAAGCCGGATATCCTCGCCACCGCCTATGCGCAGTCCGCGCCCGACTACGCCAAGGCTTCGCCCTTCGAGGCGCTGCTGCAGGACGATCCGAACGACGGCCGCTTCATTCCGCCGATGGGCAAGGGCGACCACGCCTGGATGCAGAACCCGCTGCCGGGGAGCGTCTTTTCCAAGCCTGAGCAGGCCTGCCTCGCCAAGGGCATCTATTTCGAGGCGCGCAGCGAGCCCGTCCGCGGCCAGGCGGCGGTGGCGCAGGTGATCCTCAACCGCGTCCGCAACCCGGCCTATCCGAAGACCATCTGCGGTGTCGTCTACCAGAACGACGACTGGTTCAACCGCTGCCAGTTCTCCTTCGCCTGCGACGGCAGGAAGAAGACCATCACCGACCAGGCTTCCTACAAGACCGCCCAGGAGGTCGCCATGGCCGTGACCGCCGGCAAGATCTTCATTCCCGAGGTCGGCTCGTCGACGCACTACTACGCCAACTACGTCCACCCGGGCTGGGCGCGCGCCATGCAGCGCATGACCAGGATCGGCCTGCATATCTTCTACCGCACCTATGGCGGCGGCTGGAGCTGAGCTCTTGGGCGGCTCGAGCCGAGCCGCCTAAATGACCGCCCCGGCCATCCTTCCTTCGGCAGCCGGCATGCCCCGGCGGGCGCGCCTTGTTGCGCGGATTCGCCCCGTCACCTCACGCGGGCGTGAAGGGCACGATGTCGCACCTCTCTAAGTAGTTGATTTAATTGTCGAAAATACATCGCTTGGAAGTTCGGTCCGTGGCTTGACGGGGGCGGACCCTCTAACTATGTTGCCGGCGACTTTAGAAGCGGACGGACGGCAATCGTCTGCCCGGGCAGGGGGGTTGCGATGGCCGATAAAACCGGGCCAGACGGAACCGGAGAAACCGGCCGCGGCAGGCAGCCAGAAGCCACCATCCGCGACGACGAACTTGAGCGCCGCCGGCGCGATCTTGAAGCATCGCTTGCGACAAGACGCACGGACCGGCTCGAGGGGAAAGACGAAGCGAGAGCTGCGCCCGGTTACGGTCAGGCGCTGAAACTGTCCAGCGAGTTCATCGCCGGGGTGGTCGTCGGTGTCGGCTTGGGCTGGATCATCGACCGTCTGGCGGGAACGGCGCCCTGGGGTCTGATCGTCGGCCTGTTGCTGGGCTTTGGCGCTGGTATACTCAATGTCCTGCGCTCGGCGGGACTTGCATCCGAATTCGGCCAGGGCGGCAAGCCGCGCGAGCCGAAAGAATGAAGTGGGGCGCCGCAAGGCGCCGAAGTGAACTTAAGAAGCCGGTTGTGGCTTTGACGGGGATTTAAAGTGGCTGCTGCTGACAAGGTCGACCCGATCCACCAGTTCCAGATCCATCCGATCATCCCGCTGCATATCGGCGGCTACGACGTCTCTTTCACCAACTCCTCCCTGTTCATGGTCGCGACGATCGTGCTGGCCTCGGCCTTCCTTTACATGAGCACGGCCAGCCGCGCGCTCATTCCGGGCCGGCTGCAGTCGGTGTCCGAGATGGCCTACGAATTCGTCGGCAACATGCTGCGCGACGCCGCCGGCAAGCAGGGCATGCAGTTCTTCCCGCTGGTGTTCTCGCTGTTCATGTTCGTGCTGGTCGCCAACCTGATCGGCCTGTTCCCCTATTTCTTCACCGTCACCAGCCACATCATCGTCACCTTCACGCTGGCGATCCTGGTCATCGGCACCGTCGTCGTCTACGGCTTCGCCAAGCACGGCTTCGGCTTCCTCAAGCTGTTCGTGCCGCATGGCGTGCCGGGTTATCTTCTGCCGCTGGTGGTGGCGATCGAAATCATCTCCTTCGTCTCTCGCCCCGTCAGCCTCTCGGTTCGTCTTTTCGCCAACATGCTGGCCGGCCACATCACGCTGAAAGTGTTCTCGGGCTTCGTCGTCAGCCTCAGCGCGTTTGGCGCCGTCGGCATAGCCGGCTCGGTCCTGCCGCTTGCAATGGCGGTTGCGCTCTCCGCGCTCGAACTGCTGGTCGCTTTCCTGCAGGCCTATGTCTTCGCGGTGCTGACCTGCATGTATCTGAACGACGCCCTGCACCCGAGCCACTGATTTTCACCGGCGCCCCGGCGCCAGCATACCCAACGTACCAACTGCAACGAACAAGCAAACCACAGGAGTTTTGAAATGGACGCAACTGCAGCAGCTGCTATCGGCGCTGGTATCGCCTGCATCGGCATGGGCGGCGCGGGCATCGGCCTCGGCAACATCTTCGGCAGCTACCTCTCGGGCGCGCTCCGCAACCCGTCGGCTGCCGACGGCCAGTTCGGCCGCCTGATCTTCGGCTTCGCCGTGACCGAAGCTCTGGGCATCTTCTCGCTCCTGATCGCTCTGCTCCTGGTCTTCAAGTAAGAACCGGCGCTGACGAAAGGGGCCGCATGGTGCGGCCCCGTTCCATGGACAGGGGAATGAGATGTTCGTGACATCTGCCTATGCGCAAGAAGCAGCGCCGGCCGCGGCCGAGGGCGATACGCATGCGGGCACTGCCGTGCCTGCCGCGGAGCATGAAGCGTTCCCGCCATTCGATGCCAAGACCTTCCCGTCGCAGATCCTGTGGCTGGTCATCACCTTCGGGCTCTTCTACCTGTTCCTGAAACGGGTTGTGATGCCGCGTCTTGGCGGCATCATCGATGTCCGCAACGACCGCATCACCCAGGACCTCGACCATGCCGCAAGGCTGAAGGGCGAGGCGGATGCTGCCGTTGCCGCCTATGAGCAGGAACTGGCGGAAGCCAAGGTCAACGCCAACAAGATCGGCCAGCAGGCGAACGACGCCGCCAAGGCGCAAGCCGAGGGCACGCGCAAGAAGCTCGAGGCCGAGCTTGAGAAGAAGCTTGGCGAGGCCGAGGCGAGCATCGCCTCGATCAAGGCCAAGGCGATGAAGGAAGTCGGCACGATCGCCGAGGACACCACGTCGGCCATCGTCGAGGCGCTTGTCGGTGGCAAGACCGACAAGTCCGAGATCGCGGCCGCGGTCAAATCCGCGAGCCGGTGAGGAGCGGGATCATGGACGCCACATCACTCGCCACGCTCTGGGCCACCATCGCCCTGATCATCTTCCTCGGCGCCATCATCTATCTGAAGGTGCCGGGCATGCTCGCCAAGTCGCTGGACGCCCGCGCGGCCAAGATCAGCGGCGAGCTCGAGGAAGCGCGCAAGCTTCGTGAAGAGGCCCAGCAACTGCTCGGCCAGTATCAGCAGAAGCGCAAGGAAGCCGAGAAGGAGGCCGCCGACATCGTCGCCGCCGCCAAGCGTGAGGCTGAATTGCTTGCCTCCGAGGCCGCCAAGAAGACCGAGGACTATGTCGCCAGGCGCACCGCCCTTGCCGAGCAGAAGATCAGCCAGGCCGAGCGCGAGGCTGTCAGCGAAGTGCGCGCCAGCGCCGTCGACATTGCCGTCGAGGCCGCCCGCGCGCTGCTCGCCGCCAAGGTCGACGTCAAGGCCGGCGCGGACCTGTTCAAGTCGGCGCTGGATGACGTCAAGGCCAAGCTGAACTGAGCTGACGTCGAAGCTTCGAAATCAAAGCCGCCTGGGCAACCCGGCGGCTTTTTTGTTTGAAAAGAGAGCGCGGCGCCGGAACTGCCAATCTCCCACCTTGTGGGGGAGATGCCCGGCAGGGCAGAGGGGGGCGCGAAGGAATGAGGCGCCGCAGGATCAAGGTTCCTCGCCCCACGAATGTGGGGAG